>DATDAE010000133.1:0-2701 GCA_036525565.1 Candidatus Altimarinota bacterium | reverse complement strand
ATTGGTTCGGCGGTTTCTATAAAGTCCTGTATGAGGGCTTGCAAGATCAAAAAGGTGCGGTCTTTCATTTCGTCGAGCATTATAGCATAAAAAGAACCCAACAATCAAAATACCGGAGATCCAATATAAATTTGGTTCTTCGGTATCTTGGGATCTTTTCAAGTGGTTTGAATTATTTCTCGTATCGTACAGCTGGAAGTAGTGCCATTTGTCGGGCTCGTTTGATAGCTTTAGCGAGTTGCTTTTGCATTTTTAGTGAGACACCTGTGTGAAATCGACTTTGGATTGATCGGTAGTAGGTGATGTACTGCGCAAGCAATTTTGAGTCTTTGTAGTCGATGTATTTGATATCTGATCGTTCGAAAGGACAGATAAATTTCTTAGGTCGAGGAGGCATAGTGTTTGTGAATTAATAGGTAATTTAGAGATCAGCGGTAGCATCATCAAGGACTTTATCGATAGCTTGATCGACATCGTCACCCTCATCTTCTTTGGCTACTTCTGGTTTTTCGGTCTTTTTCACGGTGCTGAGCTTCTCTCGTTTGGCGATTTTCTTTTCGGCGGCTTCGGTTTCATCCGCTTTAGTGGCTTTTTCTTGAGCCTCGTATTCTTTTTTAACATCAGCGTATTTCCGTGGAGCTGGTGCATTTTTGTCTACGGTGATAATGATATGTCTCAAGATCTTGTTATCAATATTGAGTTCAGTTCGTAATTGGTTGATCTGTGTAGGCGCTATTTCGAATTGAGCTACGAAATAATGACCCCAAGTGTATTGCTTAATACGATAAGCAAACCCTCTAGATCCCCAAAAATCTTCAAAGGTAATGTTACCTCCGAGTTCTTTGATCTTTCCGATGATAAATTCCTGAATATGAGCTTCAGCCGTTTTTTCATCTAGATCACTGACGATAATCGCCATGATTTCATACTTTTGCATACTTTATGGATAAGAAATAAGTATTTCTCAGCTCCTATTCTTGTCCAAGGTTGATGGCATCTCTTGAAGAGAATTTCTACTGAAAGGGAGCAAAGCCGGAGTAATGTAAGGGAATTTGAGAAAAAGGCAAGAGAAAGTATTAGGTATTAAGGATTATGTATTAGGTATTTTAGAAATTTTATACTTAATACTTGATACTTAATACTCGCCCCTTATATTGATCATATGAAATCAGGATTCCTCCTCGTCGATAAACCCGAAACTTGGACGAGTTTTGATGTATGTGCGAAGTTGCGAGGATTATTAAAAGCAAAGAACCAAAAATCCGAAGAACCAAAGAGCCAGAAAAAACAAAAAATTAAGATCGGACATACCGGGACACTGGATCCTTTTGCGACGGGCTTTTTGATCATCGCGGTAGGAAAAGCTACCAAGCTTATTCCCTACTTTGAAAAAGATCGAAAGGTGTACGAGACTGAGATTATTTTGGGGGCGACGACTGAGACGCTGGACTCCACATCAGAAATTATTGAAATAAAGAACCAAAGAACCGAAGAACCCAAATTGGAGATGATTGAGAACGTCTTGAAAGAGCAATTTACGGGTAAAATTGAGCAGTTGCCTCCGAAATATTCGGCGCTCAAAGTAGATGGTCAGCGGGCCTATGATCTGGCTCGGAAAGGGGAGGAGGTGAAACTCGAATCTCGGGAGACGGAAGTATTCAGCATTAAGATATTAGAATATTCCTATCCACGATTGAAATTATCGCTTGATGTGGCGGCGGGGTTTTATGTGCGGGCGTTGGCGAGAGATTTGGGAGAAGCTTTGGGGAGTGGGGGGTATTGCGAAAGTTTGCGGCGGACGGGAATAGGCAACTTAAGAACTTGTGAACTTGAGAACTTGATAACCGAAAAACATCTCAATAGTTCCCTTTTGCAAAGTGGGGAGAAGCGCAACGCGAGTCAGGAGGGTTTCAATCTTATTGACCCGAGAGAAATCCTCCCCCACATCCCTGTACTTGAAATCGAATCAGGGCGATTTGCAGATTTTCGGGAGGGGAGAGCTTTTCCGGTGGTAGCGCATGATAAGCCTGAGACTTTGGTCACCATCGAAGGCCAAACCGTAGGCTTGGGAGAAGTAGTTCATGGAAAACTTCAGCCAAGGATTTTATTGATCTAAAGGATAATTGGGCGTATAACCACACAGATGGTAGAGGTTTTACCTTTTGCTTCCGAGCTTTCACAGTCTCCAGATCGGGTTTCTGATTTGGATATTGACCATGTGATCGAGGATGAACCTCATCTGAAAGCTTTGATAGAAAGGGGCGACATCGCCCAGGCGATAAAACAGGTGGCAGCGGCTTTCCATTATTATTTGATGGAAACGATATTGGCCAATCCCCAGATAAACGTCGATGTTGTATTGGATGAAAAACATGGTCAACAAAAAGAACAAGCTTTGGCAGCCCAGTTTGTAAAGCAGGTTAAACGAGTTCTAAATGGTTCGAGGATATTGGAATTCAAACCTGCAATCCCATCACGAGCTTCGGCCTTTGGGGTGTCTTCGGCGAAGGTGGCCTAGTTGACGTAAATTTATTTTTTGTTATTAATTGGTTTTTATAACTTTGCTAAATTAAAGGGGCAAATGCAACAGAGGGGATGAGTAGAGTGATTAAGAGTTAGAAAAGAAAACTTGATGAGGGGTTTTGTAGTTGAGGCATTTACGAGGAGTATGGTTAAGGGCTTCTACGACGAGGGAGAGTCT
>DATDAE010000132.1:0-10898 GCA_036525565.1 Candidatus Altimarinota bacterium | reverse complement strand
CTACCCGATCCAAAACCCCACTGACGGTCGAGCTGATAAGCGCCAACGTCAAAACAAGTTCTATCGTAGTACAACTTTGGTTGCGTTTGGGGGGAGTATCAGGAGATCGGAAAAGGCTCCTTAATTTCATTGCCTGTCATTCTCTACCTCAAAAATCTTTGCGTCAATATTTAGTTAAACAAATCCAAGTATTTCCCATACCCTTCCCCTTCCATGTCTGCTTTAGGGACAAATCGCATGGCGGCTGAGTTCATACAGTATCTCAGGCCGGTGGGTTCCGGGCCATCTTTGAATACATGTCCGATATGATTGTCTCCATACTTACTTCGGATTTCTGTACGAGGATAGATGAGCTTCCAGTCAGTTTTTTCGACCAAATATTCAGCATCAATCGGTTGCCAAAAGCTCGGCCATCCTGTGCCGGATTCATATTTGGTGGTGGAGCTATAGAGCGGCTCTCCACTCACAATGTCTACATAAATCCCGTCTTCGTGATTATCCCAGTAGAGGTTGTCAAAAGGGGTTTCGGTACCGCTTTTTTGGGTCACTTTGTATTGCAGCTCGGTGAGCGTTTCTCGCAACTCATTTTCTGATGGTTTTTGGAAGTTTTCATAAACTTGAGAACTTGAGGACTTGGGAACTTGGGAATTCTTAAGTTCCTGAGTTTCTGAGTTCTCAAGTTTATTATCCTGCCAGTTATCCTCGATAAAGTCTTCTCGCCCAGATCCTTTTTTGTACTGTTTGTATCGCTGAGCGCTTTTTTTGTAATAATCCTGATGGTATTCTTCGGCGGGGAAGAAGGTCGTAAAAGGCTCGATCTTGGTGGCGATGGGTTTATCAAATTTCCCGCTGTCTTGGAGTTCTTGTTTTGCTTTTTCAGCGGCAGCTTTTTCCGCTTCATTTTGATAATAGATAGCGGTCGTGTAGTGGAACCCTCGATCGGCAAATTGGCCGCCTTCATCGGTGGGGTCAATCTGTCTCCAGAAGATTTCCAGGAGCGCTTCGTAGCTTATCTTTTCTGGATCATACGTCACTTGCACGGCTTCTCGGTGATCGGTGGTGTCACTTGAAACTTTTTTATAATTAGCCTCTTCTTCACTCCCCCCAGCGTATCCGACGATAGCATCGAATACATCAGGATGTTCTTGGTAACTTGGTTCCATGCACCAGAAACAACCGCCGGCAAAAGTAGCGGTTTGAGGGTTTTCGGGAGCCGTTTTTGCAGGTTTAGATTCCATTTCAGTCGTTTGGTTAAGATTAGTGTTTCGAGCATTTTCTTTTATAAGTTTTACCCCGTATGCTACGTACATAAGTGTCAGGACCACAGCGACGGCCAAAAGGCGAAAGGCAGTTTTTATTTTCATGGGTTCATTGTAGTCGGATTTACGAGTACGAATAGTTTTTTTTAAGAAAGCCTATTATAGTAATGAGGATGAAATATTTGAAAACCATTCTTTTTATTGTCTGGCTTGGGATTATTGGGGCGGCTATTTATTTTTACCAAAACTGGGAAATACCGCTTTCGGATTACCCTGGGGAGATTAGAGATTGGCTGGATATGATTGGGGGATGGGGGCCTTTGGCTTATATCGTGATGTATATGGCTCGCCCTTTAATTTTGATGCCTGCTACGATTTTGACGATCACCGCTGGGCTCGCTTTTGGTCCTATTTGGGGGCTTTTGTATGTGATCATAGCTTCCAACTTGAGTGCGAGTTTTGGGTTTTTGTTGGGACGATTTTTTGGCCACAAATTGGTAAAAGATACCAAAAGCGCCTTCATCCAAAAGATTAATAAACGGGCCGAGAAAAACGGATTCATAACCGTACTCCTTATGAGGTTGCTGTATCTTCCCTTTGATTTTACCAATATTGGCTGCGGCATTTCGACGGTTCGGTATAGAGATTATGCCTTGGGTTCTTTTTTGGGAATGTTGAGTGGTAGTGTCAGTTTTGTCTTGCTGGGGGGGGCGGCTGGTTCTGCGGTGGGGATAGACGCGGACGTGAGTATTGATCCCATGACCAAGACTTGGATCACGCTAGGGGTGTCTTTGATCTTTTTTGTGGGAGGACTGATTTTGTCTAAATATTTGGCCAAGCGGAATCAAGATCTGGTAGCCCTTAAAGAAACCTCATGAAATACGATTACGATCTCTTGATTATCGGCGGCGGGAGCGGAGGACTTTCTTTGGCTTCAGGCGCGGCACAGCTTGGGGTAAAAGTCTTGCTGGTGGATAAAGCTTTGCTAGGAGGGGATTGTCTGCACTATGGATGTGTGCCTTCGAAGTCCTTGATCAAGTCTGGGAAAATCGCCCAATATACCCGTGAGGCGGATCATTATGGTCTTAAAGCGCTCGAACCAAAACTAGACTGGAAAGACATAACCGAGCGGATTACCGGTATTCAGGATAAAATCCAAGAGCATGATAGTGCTAAACGATTTAGAGCTTTGGGGTGTGATGTTGTGTTTGGAACGGCGAAATTTGTAGATGATCATGAAGTGGAAATCGAACTTAATCATTCAATTTCAGAACAACTTGAGAACTTAGGAACTTGGAAACTTGGAAATAAAAAAAGTATCAAAGTGAGTAGTAAAAAAATAGTGATTGCTACCGGATCTCGTCCAAATGTGCCGCCGATCGAGGGACTCAAGGAAGTGGGATTTATCACCAACGAAACGGTTTTTTCGATGGAGAAGCAACCCAAATCTATGCTCATCATAGGCGGTGGGGTTATCGCGGTAGAGATAGCGCAAGCGTTTCAAAGACTTGGGACTCAAGTGACGATTGCCATCAGGGGCGAACATCTGCTTGATCGTGAGGACCAGGAAGTGATAGAAGTGATTGAGAATCGTTTGAAAAAAGAGGGGGTTGAGATTTTGAATAAGGTTACGTTTGAGAAGTTTGAGCTTAACAGCGGGGTTAACTCCGCTGCTCCGCAGAAAGTTTTGCACTACACAAAAGATGGAAAGGATGAAGTGCAAAGTTTTGATACGGTATTAGTAGCGACGGGACGGAAAGCCAATCTTGAGCTAGATCTTGAAAAAGCGGGCGTAAAGTATGATCGAGTTATTCCCGTGGACAAAAAGTGTCGAACCAATCGTAAGCATATTCTGGCGATAGGGGACGTCAACGGACAAGTGCCTTTTACCCATGGGGCGAATTATGAGGCGGGTGCGGTGCTGACCAATGAAATTCTACATGTTCCATCAAAAGTAAATGATAGTTCGATCGGATACACGGTTTTTACCGATCCAGAGATAGCGAGTATTGGGCTCAATGAAAAGAGGGCTCAGGAGCAAGGGGTATGGGTTAAGGTGATTGAGTCTCGTTTTGCATCGCAGGATCGAGCTTTGGCGGAAGGGGAAAATGATGGATTGATTCGGATTTTGATCGATAAAAAAGATCGGATTATGGGGTGTCAGATCGCGTCACCTCGGGCGGGCGAAATGATCCGAGAGTGGCAACTGGCGATCTCGCAAAAGATCAAACTTTCAAAGCTAGCGCGTTCGACGTTTATCTATCCGACGTTTGGAGAAATGTCAAAATGGGCTGCGGGATCACATTATGCGCCTAAACTTTTTGCCCCCAAAGTGAAGAAGATCTTGCAATTTCTATTTCGATATCGCGGAAAATCATGATTCCAGACCTTTTTTCAAAGTACCCGATTCCCGAAAAACTTCCTGATGAAATGGAGGCGACTATTAAAGAACTCTCGCAAGGGGCTACAAAAAAAGTATATCTCGAAAAGGTTTTTCATCTTCTGGGGGACCGGCATCGGGGGCATCGGTTTAATGTCGCCTCACACTTTTGTTTGCTTTGGAAGATGGATCTTGGGTGGCTTTGGAAACGGCGAGGGTATTTTCACTGTACGCAGCTCAATTATCTCCTTCGGGTGATGCTCGTCCGAAGTGATCTTTTTACAGAAAATGAGGTAGAACTCAAATGGTCACAGGTGCTTTTCCTCACCCCTCACCGTTATCTCCGGGTACGTATGAGCCAGGATACATACATCAATGCGGATCTGTGGGCTTATCGATTTGGTATGCCACTTGGGCAGTACGCGTATGGGTTTAAATCTGGGAGTTTGAGACAGGTTCGGTAAACGTTAGAAGATTATTTGAAATCTGTCATAATGCATCGCGTTATGAAACGATTTTTTTTAGTTCTTGGGTTTTTTAGTTCTTGGGTTCTTTTTTGCCCGGCCTTTGCTTTTACCGATGTGAGTCAGGACTATGTGTATCATGATTCGATCCAAGTCCTCCAAAACGATCATATTGTTCAGGGATATCCGGATGACACTTATCGCAGCGAAGCCCCGGTGACGAGGGCTGAACTTTTGAAAGTTTTAGTCGAAAGTTTCCCGGACAAATTTCCTAAAACCTGTACTGACTCAGAGATAGATTTTCCCGATATTGGAGCGGGGCGATGGTTTACGGATTATATTTGTAAAGCCGCCAAATCGGGGCTTGTGGATGGCTATCCAGATGGGTTTTTTCGTCCACATCAGTTTATCAATGTGGCGGAGCTTTCGAAGATCGTAAGTCGGCTCAAGTTACAAATACCAAATAACAAAGATCAAATAACAGATGAAGATCAAAGGCCTTGGTTTCAATCTTCTGTAGAGAATATGGAAGCATGGCATTATCTCTTGCCTACCTTTGTTTGGCCTTCAGATTTGGTAAACCGTGGAGAATTGGCGGAGGTAGTCCATCGTATGAATGAGCCAGCCCTCTCTGAATGGTTTTCAGGCTATGATACGACATACCAAACTTTTATACCCCAAAGTGACGGCCCCTTGACGCGTATTCCTTGGAAGCTCAATTTGGAAGTGTTGCCTCATATGAGACTTGAAGGCCGAGACTTTGAGATAGGGAAAATGACCTTTCAAAATAGTCGCTACAAGACTTACCAGATTACGTATCTGAGTAATGGCATCAAGATCAGCGGTATGATGAATATTCCTAAGGGAGGTGGACCTTTTCCCGTGATCGTTTTGGCCCATGGGTATTATCCTCATGAGTTGTATTGGAGTGGAACCGGGCTCAAGCGAGAACAAGACTACTTTGTGAGAAGTGGCTTTGTAACGGTGCATCCTGATTATCGAGGATACGCCCAAAGCGACGCAGATCCTGAGAATAGAGGGCTTTATGATGGGGCGATGGGTTACACGATGGACGTGGTAAATTTGATCGGGGCACTCAGAAAAACGCAAGGACTTGAGAACTTGGGAAATCAAGCCTTGTTAAATAATTTAGAGCTTGATAATTCGGTCATCTTCGGACACTCGATGGGGGGTGGTGTGGCGCTCAATATAGCCGTGATGTTTCCAGGTTTATTCAAAGCTACCGTGCTCTATGCCCCGTCAGGAGGAAGCGCTTGGGATAATTATAAGCGTTGGTGGAAAGATAGACCTGGAGAAGATTGGTCACTCCTTCAGTGGAAAACGCCTGTGGAAAATCTCTGGTCTTGGAATCATCTTTCGAGCAAATATTTTTTAGAGAATCTCGAAAATCCAATTTATATTTTTCATGGAGAAGAGGACGGTAATACCCCGGTAGGGGTTCCGGTTTCTTGGAGTGATGAATTGTCTCGCTTCTTGCGTGAGAAAAATAAAATTCACCAGTATTTCCGCTATACTAAACAAGAACATGTCTTTGTGGGTGACCAGTGGGTAGAGATGATGCTTGAAAGTAAGCAGCTTTTTGAGCAAGTTTTGGAGTAGTTTATAAATCCCCCAACTCCAATTGATCCAGATCGCTGCCACCTTCTAACTCCAGAGTCTCGATCGTCGGTAAACTTGCACCGATGAGACCTTGCATGTCACCATACAGCCCGGAAGTGTGCGTCATCATGCGGTTGATTTCTTTTTCACGGCGGGCCCAGATGCGCTCCATGGCTCGACGTTCTTGATCCAAGCCTTCTTTGAGGGATTGGAAAGCGGAGACCATGCCCTCGATCCGGTTTCGAAATTCAGGGCCGGAAAGATAGAGGTAGAGAATCTTCATTTTTTCGTCTTGGCCTTCGAGTGATTTTTTGGCATTGGTGACTTCGGTAAGGTGATGACGTAGGGATTGTACGAGTGGTAAAGCATAAGCATATTCGCATACCCAAACCCCATCTACGATTCCAAAGTGTTTGACGTCATCGGGCATGGCACGCGTGATGAGGATACAGAGATCGGCTTTGGCAGTGACTTGATCATCTTTGAGTTTTTTGATCCAATCCCGGGTCCATTGTTTGGTGTTTTTGGATTCCCATAAAATGATCCCCGCCCCTCGTCCAAAGTTATTGCGAACGGTTTGGATGAGATCAGCGCCTTTGATCCCGGTGGGAACATCGTCAATACTATCTGCGGGAAAGGCCATCTGGAGCGTCCGCTTGAGGTCTTCTTCTTGCGCATCGCCTTGGATTTGCATAGAGCCTTGTTCGCTTTTGCGTCGAAGTTCTTCGATGGTTTTGCGCATCTGTTCCATCTGTTGTTGATTTTCCAGATCTTTCTTTTTCTGTTCACTTTGCCAAGCCTCTTTTTGCTTGAGGGTTTCGGATTTGAGGGTTTCATCAATTTTTCGTTGGAGTTCGAGTTCCATGTTTTTTTCTTTTTCTTCTAGATCGCGGGTTTTTTTACGCAGTTCTAGTTCGGCTTTTTGCATTTCTTCTAGTTTCTTTTTGCGCTCATCATTTTCCGCTTTGAGGTCTTTGAGTTGAAGGTCATATTGTTCTTTGATTTTCTGTTCGATTTTCTCCTTGCCTTCTTTCTCAAACTTAGATTTTTCCTCTTCCATCTGTTTCTCCATCCAGGCTTTTGCTCGAGCGTGCATAGCCTTTTTTTCCTTCTCAAGCTGGGCCTCATTGTCCTTTTGCAACTGCGATCGGATCTCATCTCGAAAGCTATCGGTCAAAGGAAATTGGTGACCACATTTTGGGCAGGTGACGTTTTGATCTTGCATGGGATAAACTTAAAAACCAGTAAAAGGAGCATAGTGATTTCTAATTTATTGGCCAGATACTTGATCTTTTTCTTTTTCCGAGTATATACTTTTTACTTTTTTGTGTTTTTAATAACGTTTGAAAGGCTATTATGGAATCCACACAAGATGATTATCCGTCTCCAGAACCTCTAAAGTTTGAACCTATCCAGGTTAATCAGATTAAGAACGAACGAAGCTTTTTGTCTGCAATAATGCTTTTGTACGAGGACTTTATAGGGCGGTCTCGCTATACGACTTTGGCGGATTTTGCGGATTTTTGGGCTTTTGTGATGCAGCAGGAAACTGGGGGAAAGTCTCGGCATTTGAAAGAGGTTTGGTCAGAGTATCCCTTGGATATGGACGAAATAGCTCGAAAATATAAAGGAACGGGTGAGTTTGGGGGGAATTGTTTTGGACTCTCAAGGCAATTAATCCAACGCATAAAATCAGAATTTCCAGCGGAAGGATTTTTGAGAGAAGGTGATGAGCTGCAGATGCATATATTGCCTTCTTTGTCTGATAATGCCGTATCTCAGCTGTCTATTGCTGGGAGAAGTGTCCCGTGGGATGAGGCCAAAGCCGCTATGGAGTATTCTCATGGGTCAGTCGTGGTGGCGTTTGCGGAAGAGGGTAGAGAATCTCAATATTTAGTTTTAGAAGCGGGACAAGGTCATTCTCAGGCTAATGTTTTCCCTACTGAGGCCTTTTTTAATACCATCATGAAATCTCGTGGATATGAAGGGGTGGAGCGTGGTATTGTGCCTGAATCAGTGGTCCATCTCAATCAGCGCTTGATACGAGCGCGAACAGAATTTAGCCTGTATCGTGGACAAAATGACCCCAAAGACCATGAGCGGTTATCTGGGAATTTGATGGATGGGGTTTTGCGGTATGTGGTTTCTGACCCCACGAAACTCGACTGGTTTACCACCGTGGGAGACGGGATCTTGAAGGGGGATCGTAAAGATAAGCTGTTCCAGCTCAAACTGGAAGTGGATCATATGTTGGAGCATCGGGAAGATGCTTGTGTTATTACTTGGCAAGGACAACCGCGTGAAATCAATAATGAAGCCCTGCTTCGATTGTTTTTGTCTTTTGTTGAAGCCCGGTTTGCGCAACCAAAAGGGACCGGTAAAGTTTTGATGCATATGTTTGAGTCTCGTGAGCGGATAATGCGTGAACTGTATTATCCTGGGGCGCATGAAGCCTTCGAGGCGAAAAAAAAGTGACAAAATCTAAAAAATCATTACAGTGCGAAGTGTAGCTTTAGAGATTGTTAATTTTTATCTCACCAAAATGGAACTAAAAGAATCACCGGCTGACGCACCAGTAGGCGCTCCAGGGAAAGCTATTGATGTCGAAGCGGTTGGAGCCGAATTGGCTCAACAGATGGAAGCAGGAGCTCGTCCAACAACTCCATTGGTGCTTCAGGTTTCAGGCAGTGTGCTTTCGATTAGTTCGACCGATGGTCAAGGAGGATTCAGAGTTGATGCTAACCATGCAGCTTAGATGGTTTTGATGTAGTATGTTTTGGGGCTTGATTTTTTTTGGGAACTCAATAGAAGTGTCTCGGTTTTATTTTATATTATAAAAATATGACGGAGTCTTTTGGTGATTTCTATGTACAACGACCAGAACGAGAATCTTTCATGGTGGAGCCTTTACGTCTTCATAAACGCAACCCAAATGCTGATTTTTTTCAATTTCTGCTTACAAGCGCTGGACGTGATTTTTTAGATCTTTTAGCGGATGAAGACGAGGACGGTATCGGGTGTTATCGGTTGAGAGGGGGTGATAGGAGAACTTCCATGGGAGTGAAATGGCAGACGCCTGCGAGTCGGAAAAGAGACCCAAATCTCAAAGCGGCGCATACGAGGTATTATAGATGGCAAGATCTTCATGATCGATTTAAGATTTTTAGAGCTCAAGACTTTCCGGGTGGGATTAGTATTCCTAGAAATAATGAAGCGCCTTCTTTGGAAGCTTTTCATAGACAGATGCAGACTTGGCATTTGAAACAAGATCCCGACGATATTTCGGTGGAAGCGGTTACAAGTTTTCGTCAGGAAGTAGATTTGGATGTGCTTTTTTATGAACAACAGTGGGTACGGGCGGGTGTCGCCGTGATCACCCATCCCAAAATATGGCATAGAAAGAGAGCCTTAGATCCTTTGAGTGAGGGTTTTGAAAGAGAATCGTCTTGGCATGCCGATCGTCTAGACGCTTTTCAGATGTTAGTGCAAGAGGACGGTTTGATCCATCGAGCCTTTCTTCCTTTTGAGGAGCGATGAAAAGATAAATGGCGGAGAGTGTGCGACTCCTACCCTTTGCCTTGCTTACTTTAATTATATCCCTCCTATATAATATTACAAATGTTACACCATAGAAAGCCTTAGTCTTTCGGAAAAGTCAGGTTTTCGCTATACCTAAAAAAAATTAGGAAACAATCGATTTGCACAGACTTTTCTTGAGGAATATAAACTAAAATATAAAGATATTTCTTATACTTTTAAAAGATGGCAACACAAAACCAAATACAAGCATCAAGGCAAAACATAAAAAAAGCCCAAGCAAAATGGAAAAGTATGACTAAGAGGCAACGTGCTTTGGCACAACCGGAAGGAAGAAATAGAAAAAAACCTGGATCCACAGGAGAGGGTCGTTATTACCACATTATTGTCCGTCCAAAGAGTCAATTTACTTCTTTTAGATGTCACGATGTAGGAAGAGAGGGGCATACACAAAGACTTGCCGGTCATCGTGGAAGTGGGAGTTGGGCCACCCATGCTTGGCTCATCTCAAAAGAAGATGCCCATGCAGAAGACGGAAAACTTGTAATTGACTCTCCGAAGGTAAAAGAAATATTGGGCGATCTCCGAGGGCCGATTGAACAGCAAAAAGGTGATATCTTCAAGGCAAAGCCAAGGAAAAATGTCCCGGAAAAAGATAAACCCACCCCGGCGCAAAAAAAGGCATGGAGCGAAAACATAAAAAAGGCACAACAGGTACATCGCAAAAATTCGTAAATTATTTTTAACCCATTTTTCATCATGAAAAAACTCATTACCAGACCCGACCGAAGGGATATTTGGACCGATTTTTGGCCCACACCTTTCGAATTTCCATTTTTGGAAAATGCTCCCACATGGTTCGACTTTCCTACCAGCTTAGAATCCTCCGCGAGTGAAAGATTTTGGGCTCCAACAAATGTTATCGAGGAAGATAATGAATACGAAGTTTCTGTAGAAGTTCCAGGATTTCCAAAAGAAAAGATCGAAGTAGAGGTCGTAGATCACGGGCTCCAGATATCAGGAGAACACGAAGAAATATCGGAAGACAAGAAGAAAAAACTGCGGAAGCAAAAAACCTACAAAGAAGAACGTTCATACCGATCTTTTTCTCGTTTTATCAGCCTTCCCCCTGATGCAAACCTCGAGAAGCCTGAATGTTCTATCAAAGATGGAATTTTGACCGTAAAAGTTCCAAAATCGAAAGAAAAATCCTCTGGAAGAAAACTTCTCCAAGTGAAGGGATAGGATTTGTTACTTTTTGTTCTTTTAAACGCTTACCTCTTGCAGTTTTCTCTCGTTTAAGATAGTAATGAAACATACTTCTTTGAGCTGATTCTATGATGGGACATCATCAAGAAAAAACGTGGAAATACTTCAATAAAAATCCTTTAACGCATAGTGCGGGACATTACTTGTTGACTATTTATGATCTACACCAACAACTCGGATATGCTCGTATGACCGATGTTGGAAGACACCTAGACGTACGTCCTTCGACCTGTTGTGCCGCACTTGTGTCTCTTAAAAAAAAAGAATTTGTAACGGAAGATAAAAACAAATTCCTTCTCCTCACACAAAAGGGGGAACACTGGGTCAAAGTACTCATAAAGAATGAAAAAGTGCTCGAGCATTTTTTCC
>DATDAE010000131.1:0-2022 GCA_036525565.1 Candidatus Altimarinota bacterium | reverse complement strand
CTGATACTATCAAGATGCGCTTTGCCGTAGGTAATTTGATGGATTTGACCGGACAACCGAGCCTCAATTCTTTTGATTTTCTTCCTGGGCAATTTGTGTCCCTTCAGTTTGGAGAAAAATCTTGGAGAGCCTACTCCATTGCTTCTTTACCGACTCAAGACACGCTCGAATTAATCGTCAGACTGGTCGAAGGTGGCGTAGCTTCTGAAAGCTTTAGAGCCGCCAAAATTGGTGACACCTATAAATTCAAAGGCCCCTTTGGACATTTTGTTTTGTCTCAAAATCCTGAAGCCGAGCTCATATTTTGCGCGACAGGAACCGGGATCGCGCCCTTCCGAGGCATGATACAGCACGAAGCAGCACAAAAAAAACCACGGAAAATGACCCTTCTTTATGGGGGCCGAGACACACAGGACCTTGCCTATTTAGAGGAAATAGCTGATTGGGCTCATGGACTAAGTATCAAGCTAGCCCTCTCAAGACAAGAAGGCAATATCGCGCTTCCCATCGGCGTCGAGGACCAATTTACTTGGGAAAAATGTCGCATTACCAAGTTTCTCAAAGAAGAAGATTTCCCCCCTAACACCGAAGTCTATATCTGCGGCAATGGCGACATGGTCGTCGATACCCAGAACATCCTCCTCGAAAAAGGACTCCCTAAAGATCATCTCTTTATGGAGCGGTTCAATTGACGCTTGCCATGCGATATCGGATGGCTAGTCATCCCGGACTCTGAAGCATCTCTCAAACGTATGATCCGGGATCTATTCTACTTCCTTCGGACCATGAAAAAAACTTGTGATCAAGAAGGCCAAAGCCGGAAGCGTAAACCAAATCTGCAAATGATCCAGTAGTATTCGAGCTACAATCGAAGACTCATAGATCTCTAGATCTCTGGCAAAAAGCAAACCCTCTGTCACCGATATCCCTCCCAAATACACCACCACCGTTGCCAAAAGAAGCAACGCCAATATCCCTGAAAACAAAGCATGAATCAAAACTCGTATGACCATTTTTTCGTGTCGATCCAAATCCACATGGAAACCACTTTTTACCACAAAAAGAATGATAATCAGGATAAACAAAAGCAGTCTCATCCACGTAAAAATCGCTACTTCTTGATCCCCAAAGGTAGCCTGTAATCCCAAAGAAGTATCAAAAATATAAGTCTTGATCGTCCCCGCAATTCCATCGGCAGCCATCATCGACATATAGGTACAAATGATGAGTTTCACAGTATCACGTTGCCCAAGCATAAGGTTGTAAGCAAAGATAACCGCAAAGCCTGCCACAATGACGAGATCCCAAGTGAGTGCAACATCCATGTTGGGACTAATATACAATATATCGACCACAATAGACAACCATCAAAAAATAAATATCTCGAAGCTTGAGTCTCGCATTTTTTTGACTATATTAGCTCCGGTACTTACTTCTTGATATTTAATACTTAATACTTTCCCAATGCTTGGCATCACAGATCTCAAATTAGGCACGACCATTCAAATTGATGGACAACCTTATGTTGTCACTTGGAATCAACACAGCAAGCAAGCCCGTGGCGCTGGGGTTATGAAAACCAAGCTCAAAAACCTTATCACCGGAAACTCTATTGAGCGAACCTTTCAAGGCTCTGAAAAATTAGACCCCGCTGAAGTCAATTTCCGTCGAGCACAGTATCTCTACCAAAATGGGGATGAATACGAATTTATGGATCAAGAAAACTATGAACAGATGACTTTTTCTTCCGCACAACTAGGCGAAACCGTTAATTTTCTCCGTGATGGCATAGATGCTGACATCCAATACTTTGATGGGAAACCGATAAACGTACAACTCCAACCCAAGATGATCTACGAAGTGATCGAGACCGAGCCAGGCGTAAAAGGTAATACCGCAGGGTCTGTGACCAAAAACGCTACCATTGAAACCGGGTATGAACTCAAAGTTCCACCTTTTATCGAAAAAGGAGAAAAAATTGTGGTCAACACCCTCAGTGGAGATTATGTAGAACGAGCCAAA
>DATDAE010000130.1:0-2765 GCA_036525565.1 Candidatus Altimarinota bacterium | reverse complement strand
AACATCACTCCCATCATGAAGCACTTTGCCCAGTCTCCTAAAGATTTCCCCAAGTGCGTTTACCAAATTCAAAACAAGTTTCGCAATGAACCCAGAGCTAAATCTGGCATCATGCGAGGACGAGAATTTTTGATGAAAGATGCTTATAGCTTTCATTTATCAGATGCCTGTTTTATGGATTTTTATGAAAAGATGAAAGAAGTCTATCTTGAAGTATATAAGCAACTCGGGCTTGGGGACCTAACTTTTATCACGGTGGCCTCTGGAGGAGATTTTACCGAAAAATTCTCACACGAATTTCAAACTCTTTGTCCTGTGGGAGAAGATGAGATTTATTATGATGAAAAGCATGATTTGTGGTGGAATAAAGAAATTGCTCCCGCGATAGCTCCAGCTGTCGATGAAAAAGACACCGAGACAAAAGAACGTCAAGACGTCAAAGGTGAAAACATTGTCGGCGTACAAGAGCTAGCCGACTTTTTTGGCATTCCTGTGGAAAAAACGACTAAGACCATGCTTTTCGAAGATGAAAAAGGTAACGTGATCGCGGCCGCTGTGCGTGGAGGCTATGACATAAACGAAATCAAACTCAAAAATGTCCTAGGTTGTAAATCGTTGAAACTGGCAAGCCCCGAAACCGTCAGACGCATCACTCGCTCTGAAGTCGGCTACGCGGGGATCTTGGATCTTCCAAAAGAAGTCAGGATTATTATGGATGATTCGGTAGGAGGGCGTCTTAATTTTGAATGTGGAGCCAACAAGACCGACCATCATTCGATCAATGTGAACTTTGGGCGAGACATTCCTCTCCCTGAAAAATTCTATGATATCAAGGTTGCAAAAGCCTGTGATCTCAATCCAGAAACCAATAAACCCTACCGAGTCGAAAAAGCCGCAGAGGTCGGTAATATTTTCCCACTAGAAACTAAATTTTCTGATGCCTTTGATTTTAAAGTTGATGGTAACCGAGTCATTATGGGATCTTATGGGATTGGGGTGAGCCGTGTCATGGGCGTTATGGCCGAACTTTTTTCAGATGAAAAGGGTTTAATTTGGCCCGCAAACGTGGCCCCTTTCCAAGTTTATTTGGCCCCTATTGGGAAAAATGATGCGGTCTACGCCAAAACAGAAGATCTTTATAAAAGTCTTAACGCCGCTGGGATCGAAGTCTTGTATGATGACCGACAAGACAAAAAAACCAGTCCTGGGCAGAAATTTGCCGATCACGAACTCCTAGGCATCCCCTATCGAGTGGTCCTTTCCGAGACATTGCTTGAAAAAAACCAAGCCGAAGTGGTAGCCAGAAAAGATGGAAAAGTAGAGATGATAGATCTTGATCAATTGATTAAATACTTTTCCTAATGTCATTATTAGAAGGCATAAAATCTGAAACAAAACCACACAAAAAAGGATTACTTTATACCGATGGTGGTTCCCGGGGCAATCCAGGAATCTCTGGTTGTGGTTATGTCCTGTACACTAAAGATGAAGACGGCAAGCTTCTCGAACTTGATCGAGGAGGCCTCTTCACAGGCGAAGCCACCAACAATGTAGCCGAATACCATGGCCTCATTGAAGGTATGAAGTTGGCGCTTTCCCATGAGATAACTGATCTCTGGGTACGTATGGATTCCAATCTCATCATAGAACAAATGTCTGGGAACTGGAAAATCAAACATCCGGATATGAAAACGCTGTTTTTAAAAGCTAAAGCACTCGAAGAAGATTTTGTCTCCGTAGACTACCAACACGTCAGACGCGAAAAAAACACCATCGCCGATAGCCTCGCCAACGAAGTCATGGACCGTCATGGCTAACCTATTCTTCTATACGTTCAATTGGAATCTCTATCTGCACGGGCGTCCCAAGGTCTTCATTGGGAGCTTGGTTTTTCGCAGAAACGGGAGCCACATCCGATTTTAAACGAATACAGAGATCTTCCCCTGCGTCATAAGTCCTTGTACGAAAACAAACGGGCGATAATCCTAAAGCTTTAGGATTTTGATTTGAGGCTTTGTTGATATTTTCGCCTGCAATTACTAGATCATTTACAAAGCCGATAACAGGAACTCCATCTTCTGTCTGGAACGCAAATTCAAAAGGTTTATCCGTATAAAAATCACTCACCGGACCGAACGATTGGCCTTCGGTCACTTCGTATTCAGTCAAATTACAAGGATCCACAATGTTATAATTAGGGTCTATTTGCCCCCATTTACAATGTTTTACGGTGAAGCTAGTTTTTGGGCCACTCGGAATCACCTTCGTACAAGCCGTAAAAAAAATTGGTACCAAAAGTAAAAGAAGAAAACGTTTCATATCCATAGATTAATCATTCTTGATATCTTTTCAAGGCAGCAGGGTTAACCCTGCTGCCCAGATTAATAGATTTTGTGGAAAAAAACAATATTCCTCTGAAAATTAAAAGAATTCTGATCGGTGCTTGATGATCTCTGCTTTTGGATAAAACCGCTCTCGCACTTCCCCACAAAAATAAAAGGATCCTGTGACGAGGATCGTTCCTTTGGATAACTCAGAAGTATGAGGTATTAAGTATTGAGTATTAAGGATGCTTAGAGCGGTATCAAAATCTGGAGCCACGAGACTTCCTGGGAAGATTTCCTGAAGTTCTTGCGGTGTATAAAATTGCGTTTCCTGGCTTTTTGATTGGGTAAAGATAACAGCATCAAAAAGATCATAAAGCCCTCTAAAACTTTCTGGGTCATGATTTTTGGCCATAGAAAAGATGGCATACTTGGGGGAAC
>DATDAE010000129.1:0-2499 GCA_036525565.1 Candidatus Altimarinota bacterium | reverse complement strand
TAGTAAGTTAGTAACTAGCCACTAGGCGGAGATTGCTCTCTTATACGCCATACGCTTTCCGTCATACACAGAAAAAGTGTTCAGGTGGATTATACACCAAGATGAAATTTTGATGAAATTTCATTACTCGCTCCTACCACTTCAACTCTCGCTTGGGACTCAAATACGGTTCATCTGATCCTTTAAGTTTACTCATGAGTTGGATCGTTCCAGTGCCTTCATAGTTTCTGGGGGCTTGGATTTGGGCAAACTTCGAAACTTTATCAATCTTGTGATAAAAGACAGTTTCACCTCCCTTACTGATCACAATTTCGGCAAATTCAAGCTGTTCTGGGAGTGGAAAGACTAAATCAATGGAAGCTGAAGTCCGGTATTTGATGACATTGTTGATCATTGGTTTTTCTTCGAGGACGAGTCTTTCTCGTTCAAAGTCTACGGGTATGGATTTTTCATTTTTATTATTGTGTACGTCCGTAGCTACGATCTTGAGTATCCGTCGTCCCAGTGGTCCCACAGCTGAAAATTCAGTAGTAAAAGGGTTGGTGGGATCGGGGATTAACACTTGATCATCTAAAAAGAATTCGACACTTTGGACCGCAGAAGCACTATCGTAAACATTGGCTGAAACTTGGATCAGGGATCCGAGTGGTATTTTCTGATTGCCCACCGGTCCCAAAAATTGGATTTCAGGGCCTTCGGTATCCATTTCTATGGTGACCTCAATCTCATCTTGAGAAGCTTGGAGTAATCGATCAAGGGCTAGGATTTTGATGACATGAGAAGAACCCATGGCAGCTTTTTCGGGGATTTCAAATCGCCCAATATAGGGCGGTAGTTTGGTCTCATCGACCAATTGATCATCAAGATAAAACTCTACCCCCTTCATTCCAAATTTGGCCGAATGGGTGATTTTGATTTCGATGGGGCCTGGGGCAATACTAGAGCCGTTACGAGGGGACACGATTTGCACTTTAGGACCATTAGCCTTTGTGTACGAATTATGCACATCATCACGCAGAAGTTTTTCATCACTCCCCAGGAGCCGAGTATCCCAGCGAGAAAGCTCGGTAGGGTTCGCGTCTTCATCATCACTCGCTTGATCCATGATAGAGCCCAGACTCGTGACAAATCTTGGATGCTTTTCAAGCCACTCTTTGACCGGGTTCTGCCAATTGGGCATATCGGGTTTGATAGAATTAAGGTCTAGAGCATATTTGAGGGTTTTAGCATAATGAGGCGTAAACTCATTAGCCGGTCTTCCGGAGATTTTATCAATTTCTATTTGTTTGACTGAGTCATCGATATCAGTGGGGAGTGCGAAAGTGGCAAAGACTTCCTCGACCATGAGTTGGGGAGGGGTGAGATCAGAAGCGAGCTTCCCAGAATACTTATTAATCCGACGAACTTCCAAGGGTTTGAGCTCTCCATACAATTTATTTTTATCAGCCCCTCGTTCGATGAGGGCATCATGCGCGGCCACCATAAATCGTTTCCAAACGGGAGCGGCGACAGAGAGGCCTGTGGCCCCTGGATCCATAGGTTCACCTCGGTTGTTACCGACCCAGACACCAGCGACGAGATGCGGTGTAAACCCGATCGTCCAGCTATCGCCAGGAACGGTTATAAATTTAGGATTTTCTTTGGCGTCTTCAGGTTTGGTTTCGTCAAATTCTGGATTTTCCGCCATACGATTGGACGTACCCGTTTTGGCCCCATTATTGAAACCATCAAGTTGCAGGAGGACATTCCAATCAAAATCATCGGTCGTAGGTCGAGAGGCTTCATCGGTCAAAATATTACGCACAAGACCGGCGACTTCTGGATCAAGGCCTTCTTTTTTGTTTTTGGTGAAATCCGCTCGTTCCAGGACATTGCCTTCGGAGTCTTTGACCTCCAAAATAGCGACGGGTGTGTGGTACGATCCATCGCCCACAAAAGCCCCAAAAGCATTGATATGAGAAAGGGGTTCAACCTCAGCTACCCCCACGCCCAAAGCTACGCCATGTCTTTCGGCATCTCCCTCAAATTTGATACCGAGTTTTTGAGCGGTTTTGAGGATGTTGGCGGGGCCAGCCAGATAAGCCACTTTTATGGCGGGAATATTTAAACTCTCATTGAGGGCTTTTCGAAGAGAAACGGGGCCCTGAAATTCACCATTAAAATTTTGAGGTTGGTAGTTGCCTCCGAAATCAGTTTCGGTGTCGAATACTACGGTAGAAGGGCTATACCCTTCTGCAAAGGCCGTGGCATATACAAAGGGTTTAAAGCTAGAACCTGGCTGCCTTCGAGAGCTCAGTACATCGACTTGTCCATCATGTTCTTCGTCAAAGAAATCCTCGCCTCCCACATAGGCCAAAATCTCGCCCGTATCAGGATTTAAGGCCGCGAGAGCCATATTATTGGCCCCATAAGTCGTTCTGTAGTGAGCGGCTTTAGCGGTGATAATTTCTTCAGCAGAACTTTGAAGTTCGGGATCAAGAGAGGTGAAAATCCGAAGGC
>DATDAE010000128.1:0-12356 GCA_036525565.1 Candidatus Altimarinota bacterium | reverse complement strand
CTTTCGTTGGAAAGGATCACTACGATCTGGTCGGCGAAAAGATACCCTCCCCAGACGATCGGAAGAGCTATGAGGAGTATTTTTTCAATAGCCCAGGTGAGGGTTTGCGAAGCGGGACAGTCTGAAAAACTTCCATTTTTGAGCATGGTCGTTTCGGCTGAAATCTTTGGGAGGATCGCTTGACCAAAGAAAACTCCCAGTACGAGGAAGCTCTCCATGATCCGCGCACAAACCCCATAAATCCCCGTGGCTTGAGATGTGAGGAGGATGGAAATCAGGATGATATCAAGTCTGAGATAAAGGGTTTGGAGGATGAGCGCCATACCGTAGGGGAGCGATACCTTAAAGGTGTCTTTCCAGTATTCCCAGTCACATTGGAGTCTGATTTTTATGATTCGAGAGACGAAATAATACACCAAAGCCACAAAAAAGAGATTGGAAAAAAGTCCCGCATAAAGCAGCTGCATAAAGAGCTCGTTTTCGGCCGGGACCACTTCACGTACGCCAAGGAGGTAAAAAACAGAACCCACTAAAATGATTTTCCCAAAGGCGAGGCTCGCCGAAAAATATTGA
The DNA here is from genome assembly GCA_036525565.1 of Candidatus Altimarinota bacterium. Taxonomy (GTDB): domain Bacteria; phylum Patescibacteriota; class Gracilibacteria; order UBA4473; family UBA4473; genus DATDAE01. Next base: position 11,783 of record DATDAE010000128.1, on the reverse strand, counting down.
ATCTTCATTTTCGCTTGGAGTACGGAGCTCAGGGTTCCAGCGACAATGGTCAGCCCCATAGAAAGGGCGGTGATAAAGATGCCTTGTTTGATCCTGATATCGTAGGTCGGGACAAATTGAGCCGCGATGATGGCCAGGGTACAAACTAGTACGATCAAAAGAAGCCGGAGCGAAAGAATATTACCGAGAATGAATTCTGATTTTTTTTGATTTTGGCTCATCTCTTTTACCGCAATGGCAAAGAGTCCAGCGTCAGCAATAATTCCAAAAAAAGCGAGAAATTCATAGGTGGTTACGTAGTCTCCATAAAAGCTTTGACCGATCCCGGTGATGAGCTTTACCACGACCAAACTACAGAGGACCGTTACGGCTTTTCCGCTGATTTGAGCGAGGGTGTTTTGGAGGATGGATTTATGAGTTGGCATGGCTTTGAGATACTATACCGTTTTTTGTAAAAATAAAAACTTGGCAAAAACCCTTTTAAAGCAGTATATTCCATGCATGATACGGTACGCTCGATACGTGATATTTCTGATTCTCCTGAGCTCTATAGGTATAGGCGCCTATTTTACGAGCATTTCATCGGTTACTATGAAGACGCCTTTACAACAATCCATACAAGGGCGAAAGCTTACTTTGGAATTTTCGGGCGAAGTTATGCTCCGTGATTTTGAATCCAAAGTCAGTGTGATCCCGGAAGTGGAAGGGACGTGGGAAGCTATCAATAGCCATACGATTGTTTTTACGATTACAGAAGCCGAAGTTCCAAAAGAACTATGGGTTCGATTTGAAGGCTCTTGGAAAGATCAATGGAGGCGAAGCTTTAACCCTCCGAAAGCGCGGCAGTTTTGGCTGATTGAATCACTCCCGAGTTTGACCAAGATGATACCCGAACCCGGATCGGTCCTCAAAGGGCAGGCTTCACTTACTTTTTATTGGGATAAAACTTTGCCTTTTTTGGCGCATCAAGCCGGAGATCTCAATGATTTTGTCACGATCAATCCTTCGATTGTAGGGTCTTGGGAAACGCTTGGGGATAGGGGCGTGATTTTTGTGCCAGAAGAAAATTGGCTCGGTTCCAATACCTATGAAGTGGTTTTTGATGAAGCGGTTATGGGACAGACTTTATCGATCCTCTATGAAACGGAGCGACTGAGTATAATCTCGATAGGACTCGAAGATATGCATGGAAAAAGCCCGATAGATATCCGTTTTAATCAGCCCTTTGAACTCGAAGATATGTGGTGGATCACCCTTGAGCCATCCATGGAATTTGAAATGGAATATGGGTTTCGTGAACTTTCAGAAGACCAGAAAAAAGGATCAGTAGTGGGGCGAGATATGAATGTCCTTCGTATCAAACCCAGAGATGCTTGGCAGCTCGATACAGATTATACCCTCACCATTCCATCCCTCGTACGATCAAAGCTAGGCCCACTGAAACCGCATCAAGGGTTTACCTATACGTTTAAAACCCTTACGCCTTTTTCGGTGTATGATTTGCGTTATCCCCTTGAACCTACCCAGTCTTTTGAGCTGACGTTTAATCATCCGGTGAAAGCTAAAAATTTCTGGAGATCTTTCAAGATGAGTGATGGAGGTGATCCGAAAACCTGGGGTAATGACGACCCTGATAAGGACTACAATTCAAGTCGCTTTTGGATCGAACCCCCGATGGGCGGATGGGATCCGGAAAAAACTTATAAGCTTTTCTTGGATGAGGAATTAAAAGATATTTATGGGCAAAAACTGCCCGAAGTAAAAATGTGGTTGTATGAACCGGTCGTGAACCGATTTTTATCTTGGCCTCAAACATTGGATTTGACGCAAAAGATTTATACCCCCGAAGCCTTCCCAGGGCTTGGCATTGTGTATGGTGGTACGTTGGATCAAATGATGGTCGAAATCGAACGAAAATATTTTTATCCTCAAACTTCTCGTAAATTTTTCACACTCCATAGTGACGAAAAACAAAGACCCAAAACGCAAGCCATTGATTTGGAGGCAGATTTTCCACAGCTTTTAAATGAAGCGGGGAAGCTTTTACCAGGAGAATATACCATCCGAGTCAAAGCGACTAATCTGCAGGAAGAACTTCCGCCAAATCTTCAACTGGAAAAGACTTTTTATGTTTCTGACTTTTCGGTGCTCTGGGACCAGTTTGCCAGTCATGCTTTGGTGGACCGTTTTGAGGATGGGCCGGCTGATGATTTTAAAAAAGTGGATATTTTGCTGGTGGATGCTCAAGAGAAAACACAGCGTTATGAGGCGGTAAGTTTGCCTTTTAAGCTGGAGTCTTTAGCGAAAAAAATATTTCTCCAGGATGGGAATCAAGTTGGGATTGTTTTACCCCAATTGCCACCCATCCCCCCCCAACCCTACCGATGGCATTGGGTCACCGATAAGTCTTTTTATGCTTCCGGGGATACACTCTACGCGCAAGGTTGGTTCAAAGGGCTAGATCTCCAGAGTTCGGAAGAAACCTTCACCGATATCGGGCCCTTGGGATATCGTTTTGATCTTTGGAAAAACGGGGAATACTTAACGACTTTAACCAAAGGGAATCTATCTAAGAACAACTTCCAAACAGAAATGCTGCTCGAAAATTTGGCTAAAGGTACCTATCAATTGAAGCTACTCCTCGCCACTGGGGGCCAATATGATTTCGTAGATGAGACAGTCATAACGCTTGGGGAACATCCCTCTGAAATGGTTATCGAAAATACCGAAAAAGAATATTTCACGCTTTTACCACAAAAACACCAATATCGACCCAAAGAAAAAATGGTGCTTGAAGGCGATATCACCTCGCAAGATGGACAAGGGGTAAAGCGGAAAAATATTGTGGTGGAACTCTTACGAGAAGAAGAACTCATCACTCGAGAAAAAATAGAAACCTTCCGAAGAGGGGGCTATCGATTTCCACTCATTGTGCCGTCAGAACCGGGAGGCTACCAAATTGTTTTCAAGACCGCCGAAAAAGAAGGACTGGTCATCAGAGATACCTTTGATTTTGTGGTCGTGGGAGATGAAGGTTTGGTTTGGTCTTCTGATCATTGGGCGCTCGTCAATGCTCAAGAGATGTACCGATTGGGGGATACGGCTGAGATTTTCTTGGGGCATCCAAAAAACATTGAGATCACCCAGATAAAAGCTTCTCTCAATAGAGATGGGGTCCTCGTCCCGATAAATTTTGATGAAACTACCTACCAAACTTGGATAAAAATTCAACCTTGGATGTTGCCTAGTACGGATCTATCTCTGTGGGTGGAAGCTGAGAAAGAAGGCGAGAAGCTTATCAAACATTTGAAAATACCACTGGTAGTTAGTCCGTTTGAACATGATTTGGCGGTGAACTTATCGTTGGAAAAAGAACAATATCTCCCAGGGGAAAATGCTCGTATAAAAGTTCAAACTTCGCAAGATGGGGTGCCTCTGAAATCTGATATGACTTTTTATGTACAGTACGCAGAGCAGCCTTTTGATAAAATAGATGCGCATTTTGAGTCCTTTTATCGTCCTTTTACTGGACTTTCGGCTCATCAACAAACCCAGGGAATTTATTTTGCTCCAAAGGATGGGGTGATTCAGCCTTCCCATGTGTCCTTGGCCAAAGAAGGCACGACGCACCTGGTTCGTAGTCTTGTGACCGATGATATTGGAAATGGAGTACTTGAGTTTCCTATTCCGCCAAAAGCACCTTATTGGCGCGCGATAGCGGTGGGACAAAGTGGGAATTCTTTGGGATCGGGCGCGATTAATTTTAAAGTTCCTTTGTCTTTGAATGTAAAAGTTGAGGCGCCTTCTTTTATGCGAGTAGGGGATCTAACGCAAGTGAGTTTTGATATCAATATTCCCGATCCACAGGAAATTTTAAAATTAGATATGGTGCTTCGTGGGCCAGATGGTGTCAAGATCGATTATCCCAATCAATCCATCCGTATTTGGGACCAGAAAAAAATAGTTTTTGGAATCCAGGCTTCTCGTGATTTTTGGTATGAATTCTTTACGCACAAAGAAGAAGCGCAATCTTTACTCTTCCAACTCTCTGTGACATCGACGACGGGGCTTCGAGCAGGAGAAGTCTTTAATATCCCGCTCTATCCGTCTTTGAAAACCACCTCGCACATAGAGAAGGAAGTCCGAGATGTTTTGCATGTAGCCTATCCCCCCAAACAGCCTTGGCAAGAACAGGTTCAATTTGTACTTGAGAGCCAAGCGCCATCAGAAGTGCCTTTTGAAATCACCGCGTGGAAACCAGAAGGCTATGAAAAAACACTTTATCAATCAGGAAGTCTTGGCGATGGTCCTGTGATTGGTTCTTTTGTTCCCGAAAGGCGGGAAGGGATGAAAGGGTTAGCGTTTACCTCTCAAAGCCTTCCCTACAAAGCTGAAATCTGGTGGCATCAATACTTTTTGTCGGAAAATTTGGATCCTGTGTTTGGGGAAACTTGGATTGAACGCCAATATTTCAAAGCTGATGATGAAGGATTTTATCATCCTGTTGAAAGTTTTCAGGTAGGACAAACCTATAAAGCTCGGGTGAGATTTTCGACGAGCGTGAGACAAGAGGCGGTCAATATAACCGACTTCTTGCCTGGTGGAGTCAAGTTGGGGGATTTACTCATACAAGAAGCTAATCCGTATTGTTCGAAATGGTGTGGGTTTAAAAATATTGGTGATCCAGAAAAAGCTGATCACATCAGTCTCAATCTCAAAGATCTGGTTCCCAGAACCTATGAATTTGTCTATACTTTTGAGGCTTTGAATGCTGGAGATTATGAAGGATTCCCTCCGACTATGGTCAATATCAAAGACCAAAATTTGCTTTCGCATGGGGAAGGAAGACGTATCGTGATCGAAAGACCCTGAGTCATTTGAGTTCGGAGAAAAAAGCCATACCATAGCGTACGAATGAAATGTCCTACCTGTGCGCTTTTGGAAGCTTGGAAATGGCTGGGTCACAAACTAGGTTTTGTGAATGAGCATATTATTTTGGGATTTTTTTATGTAGTCTTGATTGGGATTTATGCTTTATTGCTTACGCCTTTTCAGTTTTTTAAACGTAAAGTTGAGAGTACTTGGAAAGATTTCCCGAGTAACCCTGAGACGGTAGAAGACTTAAATCATATGTTTTGATGCCTCCTCAATACATCCTTGGTCTTGCTTGTGACTATCATGATAGTAGTGCGTGTATACTTCGTGATGGGGCGATCGTGGCGGCGGTGCAAGAGGAACGCTTTACCCGTAAAAAACAGGATGAAACGTTTCCCAAACATTCGATCAATTTTTGTTTGGAGCAGGCGGGGATTACCGTGGAAGATCTTTGGGGGGTGGTGTTTTATGAAAAGCCCATTTTGAAATTTGAGCGACTGCTTCAGAGCTATATTCGTACTTGGCCCTGGGGACTGCGGTCTTTTATAAAAGCTATGAGAGCTTGGCTCGGGGGTAAACTGTGGTTTGAGTCTCGCCTTCGTAAAGCACTGGGTTACAAGGGGAAAGTGTATTATGTGCCGCATCATCTCGCCCACGGGGCCTCGACGTATTATACTTCCGGATTTCAGGATGCAGCCGTGCTCACGGTAGACGGGGTGGGAGAATGGTCGACGACGACGATCGGTTATGGAGAGGGATCGGATTTATCGATCAAAAAACACATCGAGTTTCCGCATTCTTTGGGACTGCTTTATAGCGCTTTCACCTATTATCTCGGATTCAAAGTCAATAGCGCCGAATACAAAGTGATGGGATTGGCGCCTTATGGAGTCCCGAAATATAAAGATAAAATTTACGGGCTTTTGGAGGTTTTTTCCGATGGAAGCTTTGCGCTCAAACAGGAGTATTTTTCGTACGTGTATGGATTGCGAATGGTGAACAAAAAATTTGTTCAATATATGGGACACCCTTTGCGAGAAGGAGAGGAAGAACCCTTGACCCAGTATCATAAAGATATAGCGGCGAGCCTCCAAAAAGTCACCGAAGAAATCATGTTAGGACTCGTCGCGGCCGCGAAAAAGCAGTATCCAAAAACCGAAAATCTTTGTCTTTCTGGTGGCGTGGCCCTCAACTGCGTGGCCAATGGTCGGATTGTGAGAGAATCGGGTTTTAAAAATGTGTTTATTTTTCCAGCGGCGGGTGATAGTGGAGGGTCCGTGGGAGCGGCGATGTATTTGTGGCATAAATTAAATAAACCCACCCCTAACCCCTCCCTTGTCAGGGAGGGGAGTGTTCTTTGTCCCCCTGACAAGGGGGACCGTCCCGACTTGTCGGGACGAGGGGGGTTACAGACTATCTATCTGGGGCCTGAGTATTCAAACCAGGAAATCAAGGTGTTGCTAGATCGCCATAAGATTGATTATCAAGAGATCAAAGAGGAAGCTGCGCGTTCGGAGGCTATCGCGGATTATCTCGTGGCGGATAAAGTTATCGGGCTCTTTCAAGGGCGTATGGAGTTTGGCCCCAGAGCGCTCGGGAATCGATCCATCATCGCCGATCCCAGGAGAGCGGAAAACTGGAAACGGGTCAACCTCAAGATCAAATTTCGAGAAGACTTCAGGCCTTTTGCCCCTTCGGTCTTGCGCGAAAAAGCCGACGAGTGTTTTGATTTGGGAGGGGTTGAAAGTCCCTACATGCTGCTGACTACCCAAACCAAACGCAAAGATCTGCCCGCCATCACCCACAAAGATAATTCAGCACGCGTCCAAACCGTGGACCGAAAAGATAACCCACGCTATCACGAGATTATAGCGGCTTTTGATAAAAAAACCGGGTGTCCGGTCGTCATCAATACGTCGTTTAATGTGCGAGGAGAACCGATCGTATGCACGCCCGAGGATGCTCTCAAAGGCTATCTGCGTACCGATATCGACGTACTCGTGCTCGAAAACTGTGTGCTTGAACTTTCAAAAGAAGTCAAAGAAAAACTAAAATCTCAATTTGAACTAGAGACGTTTGAGAAGGACTAAGTTGCTGGAATAAATTCAGGGTGACAAGGGAAGCGGGTTCTTCTATGATTTCTTGGATGAGAAAATTATTAAAAATTGTTTTGGCCAATCTTTTGTTTTTCCTGATCTTTGGATTGGTGGCGTTGGCATTTTTGGAGGGAGGTCTTCGTGTTTTTAGGTCCATGGATGATACTTCGGTTTCAGCGGTAGGGATACCGATTTATCAATCTGATGAACGGCATACTTATTCACATATTCCAGGGGCCATAGCCCGCAATGGCTACGGAGAACCTACCCCTGAAATACGTATTAATAATCTTGGAATACGCGATGAGGATTTTGATGAAACGTCTCCCAAGAAAAATATTTTGATGCTCGGAGATTCTTTTACCTTCGGGACGGGCGTGGGACAAGAAGAAACTTTCAGTGAAATTTTGGAAACTGATTTGGGCTCCGATTATGACGTTTGGAACGCTGGACATATCGGGCAATCGATTGGTAATTATTATCTTTGGCTCAAAAAATATGCCGCTCTCATGAAGCTCAATGCGGTGGTGGTTAATATCTTTGTAGGCAATGACATCACCGAACTTCGTCGTAAAAATTGGGGATTTGATAGCCAGACCGGGGATCTGATGCAGGTACGTGACCTCAAGGTTTTTGCCAATGATGAAGGTAAACTCGAGAGTTGGGAAAGTCGTGAACCGAAGTTTTATAGTCTTTGGTGGCTTGAAAAGCGTTGGAATGTATTGGCTCATAAGTTAAAACTCAAAGATCCAAGAACCGAAGAACCCACACTGACCTGGCCGGTTTTTTTGGCGCAAAGTCATCCGGGTTGGGACCCGAACCTCCCAGAGTATTGGACTCGGTTTATGCAGGGTATGGAGCTTATTGAGAATTTTGGAGCGAATCATGATATACCTATTATTTTTGCTTTGATCCCGATGGATGTACAGGTATCCCCGAGTTATGAAACCAAATACGCGATTTTGCAGTTTGATGAAGAAGCGAGAGAAGCGGATCGTCCGCAAAGCATTATCGCCCATTGGTGTGAACTCGAAAAAGCCAACTGCGCCGACCCTCTCAAAATGTTTCGGGAACGTACAGACAAAGATCGGCTTTATTTTTCGCATAATGCCGATCCTCATTTTGATCGACTTGGACATCAGGTTTATGCTGAGTTTTTGCAAGAAGCTCTAAAACCAATATTAAAATAAACCCACCCAGTCTGACTGCGTCAGACATCCCTCCCTTGTCAGGGAGGGGTGATCTGTTACAATTTTGTTAATGAGTAAATTCAAAACCGTCAAAGACCTCTTTCGATTTATGTGGAAAGGCAAAAAACTGTGGATGTTTCCACTCTTGCTGATTTTAGTGTTACTGGGGCTTTTGATTGTGTTTACCCAGGGTTCGGTCTTGGCACCTTTTATCTATACGATCTTTTAGGCGGCTATACTCCCACTATCTGGGAATGGCAGGATTACAAGTTCTACTTGTTGGTTTGGAGTGCCGGATTGACTCCAATGATTTTCAAAATGTACGGACACAGTATCCTGCAAGGATTCTTCAGTTTCAACCTCACCTCCAGAACCTTGGTCTCCTACTTCTAGATCTAGACAGAAAGCGTAAATTTGATCCTCCATTTATTTAAAATTATTTCTAATGATTTATTTATAATGCTTTTTAGGTTTTGGTCAACCGTAGCTTCGTTTAGTTCCCAATTTGCGGGTGTAAATACTTAAGGGTTGGGTGAAATATAGAGGCCCGCTAAATCCTTGTGAACCGATAAGACGTCCATCTATTATTTTCCGTAAGAAGTCGTCTTCAGCAAAGATAATTCCCTCACTTTCATCCAGTACGTGGGTTATTCTTTTATAAAAAAGCGTCAAATACAGAGTCAAAAGTCGGTAAGCATATAATGTTTTTTCTTCGGTAGAAGTATTTTCGAAAGCTTGAATAGTATCATGAGTAAACTGTGGATCCTCTGAATTCGGTTCTATGTCGTTGAACTGTCTTCGAGCTCTATAAAAATGAAACCGAGTATCGGTCGCTTCTATACCACAAAGAAAAAACATCCATCGACATTCATCCGATTCCCTCATGCGATAAATAAAATGGAGCATCTCTTCCTGAAATCGACTCACTTGAAGACCTGAGGGATGAGGCTCCTCTTCCATTTGGGTGTGATGTAAATCTACGGCTACGTATTGCTCTAGCCCTATGCTGGCCAAATCATCTAAACAGTCCAAACCCCCGCCACTCGCTAAATCTATCAGGGTTCCTTCCTCGAAAATGAGCCGGAAATCTCCAGGTCTTTCTCGTACTTTTTCTCCAAGGGTATGTGAAAAACTTTTGCGATTAGTTTTTCCAAAAAAGAAACCTTGATCATGCTCAGCTAAATGAGCGGTAGCCGCTACATGAGAAAGCCTTTGTATATGAGGTGGTACTTCCTGTGTCAGGTGTTTTTGTTCGAAATTCATGAGAACGCATTTTGATATACTTGAAGTTTTTGTCAAACCAAGTATTACAGGCTTTGTATGGAACATAAATTGTGGCTTCCCAATAGAGACTTGGCTTTCCCAAAAGGTTGCTTGATGGTCTTACGTCCAGCAGAAAAGATACAAGAGCCGAGTCAATTGAAAACTACCCTCAAAGACCCCCGGAATGAGGAGTTTTTGCAAGATTATGGAGGCTTTCTTTTACCTCGAGATTGTGTAGATGAGGCTATGGTTGAGCAGCTTTTAGACCAGACTTATGAGGGAAGGGAGGCGCTTAGAGAATTGGTAGATGCTATCCTGGAAAGACCTGATGTAATAACCTTGGCCCAGGCGGGACTTCACGAGGAAATTGGGAGAATTATCTCAGAGGAGACCAATATTGATATGACTACCTGGAATCCGGTAGAAGGCGAAAATAGAAGTTCGGTATGGATTCATTGTCATCCAGAATTAGGCCCCAATACATTGCTTTATGAAAAAGGGACGACAGGCCCCGTCTGTATCGAAGGTGCAAAATTGAGAGAATTCTATACCGGTAAACCTTTTAGATCACTTATTACTAATATTAGAAGACAAGTTTTTGGGGATTCTCCAGAGGAAAGAAACGCTTTTAACGCTATCCTTGCGGGAGTTTCTGGAGACGGTGATACTCGTGAGGTAGACTACAATGAACGTTATTTCACGGTTTGTAAACGGGATATTCCCCCGATGGGGGTAAGTCTGGAAGGTTTGGAGATGGTGGAAAATCTGATAATGGCGGTAGCGATTGAGACTCAAAAAGCCTTGGATCATGACCTTTTGCGTATTGATACCAATGAATTTGTAACTTTGACGACGAATGATCGATTTTTGCATGCTCGTGGAGCTACACTGACTCGGCCAGTGCGGACAAACGGTCATGCTATTATTTTAATCCACGAGGGCGTTTAGTTTTTAAATATTAAAATATGACCATGTCTTTTTCGGTAAGTGCCCCCAAATACCCAGTAAGAAGTGCCTCTTTTACTGATGGATATTTGGTAGAAGTTGATCCTGGACACATAGTCCACGAGGAACAAGAGCTTTTGGATATTCAAGATGATCCTCATAACTTAGCACTTTTACCTCGATTTGGAGCGTTTGGGATTCGTCGAGATCGTATAGCCGCGCAACTTGTATCTCGTGTACTGCAAAAAGCAGGACAGTCTAATTTTTATAATGCAGAACTTATAAACTCTTTGGATAAAGCTGATCACCGGAAGGTTATGAAAATTATGCTGAATAAGGGCGAAGCAGCTCTACAACGTTTTATGCTGACAATTGGGAAACCTCTTTCAACTTGGGGAGAGCTCAATGCAGCAGGGGTTGGAGCTAGTTTCTTACACTGTCATCCTCATCAGCCTTACTCCAGTATTGTGTATGATGTAAACGGGGTCAATTATGCAGCTATAGATGAAGAAACTTACCGATTATGGCTTCCTGGTTTTGATTTTGATGAAGCTGATTTTGAAAGATTAACGCTAGAAGAACATGTGATAATTATTCAGCGTTTGATAAATGGTATGATTGGCGTTAGCGGAAAAAAAGATATAGATTTGACGGATAAATGGGAAAGAGATCATAGAAATGCCGCCGTGGTATCTGATTTTTCAGAGCTTATTTCGGCTCGTATTCATGATGCGGCGCTCAAGGTTGGCAAAAGAGTTCAATCTGATTTGGGGGATGATCTGCTTTTGGCGGACACAGATGAACTTTGTAGTATTACGAGTCATGCCGGACTTTTGCATGCTCGGTGTTTACTCGAAAGCCTTGAAAGAGGTCAAAATAAAGCGGCTTTGCGAGAACATTGGGGGGACAAAGCTCCAGAGCCTCGAAAGAGGAAAGAGAAAAAAGGAAACTCCAAACGTTAAGAACCCAAAGCGAGCCGTCCCCCAAAGAGAAGAAGGCCTGATCACTAAGATCTTGACAGAGATTTCTTTTTTTCTAGAATCCTTTGGCTCCCTAAATGGGGCCCCCAAAAAATCGTAGATTTTTAGGGGAGAGGCGACGTGACAAAGTATGTGAGATTTAGTCGTCGACTAAATTGAACCTAACGGAGTCCATGTCGACGACGGCCCGTTCGTCTAGTGGTTAGGACACCGGATTTTCATTCCGGCAACAGGAGTTCGATTCTCCTACGGGCTGCCACGTCATACGAAGCTTCATAGCTTCGTTTTTGATATATCAAAAACTTCGCTTATTCCGCTTCGTATTCCTCTTTCCCACGACATCTCTATCTTCCACCAGGCTATGCTGTCGTGGGATCCCATCCATTACAAGTCACGACTATTCCACTCCGTACGCCTACTTCCATAAGCAAGAT
>DATDAE010000127.1:0-5604 GCA_036525565.1 Candidatus Altimarinota bacterium | reverse complement strand
ATGCTCCCCATGTCCGGCCCCATCTTCGTGATAGAAGAGATGCAAAGCCCACTCAGTACTCCCGGCTAAAGATGCCTCATCAATCGTTACCGCCTGAGTCGCCACATTGCATTGGGCCGCTACGTTACCAGCTAAAGTTTGTACTTGATAGTCTCCCGTTTGTGGTCCTTCACGCCTTCCAACATCTATTATGGCATCCGCGTTGATCACCATTTGCACTTCTGTGCTTGTAATACCTTCTGTCATCGTGACAGCTTCTTCTCTTACCGTTGCAAAACTAGAACCGCCTTCCACAATTAAACCATCGGCCACCATCTCATCGTATTGATCCGAAAGTGCTCCAATCGTTTCGCTCATTTTTTACGAGTTAGGAAATTCACACCATCTTTATACACCCATAAAAAACCAAAATCAATTTTGTTTTTTACTTTTGAGTAAATTTTTATGTAAATAAAAAACAAAGACCGGTCTCGCCTTGAGACCCGCCTTGAAAACAAAAGGGCGCTCACAACAAAAATAACTTGACTAAAAGGCTTTTCCCTTTATATTTACCCGGCTAAATTCAACCATTTCATGCCAATTATTAAATCCGCTATCAAAAGAGTACGTCAAACTAACCGACGTCAAAAACGAAACGCTATTGTGAAGAATCAATACAAGATTCTTACCAAACAGTACATCTCACTCCTAGAACAAGGCAAGAAAGAAGAAGCTGCTAAACTCTACCCACTCGTACAAAAGTCTATCGATATGGCCGCCAAAAAGAATCTTATTCCTGATAATACAGCTTCACGAAGAAAATCATCACTGGCTAAAATGATGGAGAAAGACATGCTCAAAAAAGATCCACGAGCCGAACGAAAGGCTGCCGCCGAAGCGAAAAAAGCTGAAACAGCCGAAAAAGCACCTGCCAAAAAAGTAGAAAAGAAACCAGCCGCCAAAGCCAAAGCCGCCCCAAAGAAAAAAGCCTAAAAATAGGATTCGGTATCGAGTATTAAGTATTAAGAGGTTTTCAATTCTAGTGAAAGCCTCTTTTATTTTACTTGCCCCCTAATACTTACTACTTAATACTTTTTTTACCAAAAAGTTCCCACGCCATATACACCACAATCCCCACCGTGATACAGCTATCGGCGACATTAAAAACCGGCCAAGAACCAATCGCAATAAAATCAATCACCTTCCCTTGGTTCATCAGACGATCAATCACATTACCAATAGCACCAGCCATAACCAGAATATAGACGAACACTTCAATGTTGAATAAATTTTTTGTTCTTATTTGGTAGGCCAGATACCCCACCACACACAAAGCCAAAAGGAGTACCAACACCGATGGCACTGGCAAAGAAAAAGCTACGCCTTCATTTTCCGCCAGTCGCAACTCCAACCAATACTTCACGATCACCCAAGGTTCTTGCAAGTACTTCACGGCTAACGATTTGGTCCATTGATCGAGCATGATCAAGATAACGATCGAGGGAAGGGCGTATTTTTTCATCCCAACCATTATATTAAAACACGAGACAAAAGCCACCCCTCACACCCTATCAAAAGAAATCCAAAAGCACTTTCGCTTTCTCTATCACCTCCTGAGATTCACGCGCTGGATCTGATTCCACGGTAATCCCGGCTCCCACCGGATAGTACCAATGACAATCTCCAAAAAAGAGCGTTCGGATCAAAAGTCCGAGTGTCAGATGATCCCCTTTTTTAACTCCAAAGGTCCCCGAATAAAAATGTCGATCGAAAGCCTCAAGCTTATCAATATATTGGCCGACTCGATGCTTGGGACACCCTGTCATCGACCCAGGGGGGAGTATTTTTTTGAGTTGATCTAGCGTCAAATGGGAGTTTTTTAGCCGCCCTTCAATTTCACACTGCGCGTGATAAAAATGCCCTTCATTGGTCAAAAAACGATCACGAGGCACTTGCACCTTTTCGGCGATCACGCTCAAATCATTACGCAAGAGATCGGTCACCATCAGAAGCTCAGAAATCTCTTTCTCCGAATGCTCCAAATAGTCTTTCGTCCCAGTGCCTTTTATGGGGAATGATTTTATCGTATGAGGCTCGGTTTGATGTATAAATACCTCCGGAGAAAAACTCACACATTTTAATTCAGGCGTCCAGATCACCCCTCCACAATGGGCCTTTCCAGATTTTAGGAGTTTATAATAACTTTTCAGGGCCAAGATCAGTCGTTCTTCAGTTCCCAAGTTCTCAAGTTCCCCCGTTAACTCCGTAGCGAGATTCATCACCCACATCTCCCCATCCTTTTGGGCTTTCTGGATCTGTCGCACTTTATCCTCATAGGCCAAAGCGGGTTCTATTAAGTATTTCGACAACTCAGAACCCAGACCTAAAGATAGGTTCGGTAAAGATTCCCAAAAATCTTTCACACTCCCCTCATTAAGAACTCCTGACTGATATTTGGTATTTGATATTTGATATTCGAGAATCGCCTCCCCCTTCCAATCGGTAATGATGAATCCATCCGAGATTAAACCCCCTTGATCGGTTTGCGATCTTTCCTCTTTGTCAGGAGGCATCAATTTCGAAGTCCAATAACATTGGTCTTGCCCGATTTCAGACCTTGAAAAAGACCAAAAAATACCCTCGCCCGTCTCAAGCACGGATTTCGCAAAATGAGTAAAGACTGAAAGCATTGGCGATTAGGATTTAGTAGCCCAAGCCTCTTGATCTTCCAAGGCTTTTGCTGCGGCATTGAGCTGGGCTTCTTTTTTTGATCCTCCACTCCCCTCACCTATCTTTTTGTCCTCCAAAAAGACCCCGATATAAAAAGTTTTTTCATGATCAAGCCCTTCTTCATTGAGCACCTTGTATTGTGGCGTCAGCCCCAAATGACCTTGCGTGTATTCTTGTAGACTTGATTTAGCATCAAGGTGGGCACCCTTCTTCAAAATTTCATCCAAATGAACCATAATCCAGTCTTTTACAAACCCTTTCACGCGCTCTATATCAAAACTCAAATACAAAGCTCCAATTAAGGACTCTACCACATTCGCCAGCAAATAATCCTTTTCTCGTCCGCCTGATTCTTCCTCGCCTTTTGAAAGCAAAAGATAACTTCCTAGATCCAAACTTCTTGCAACCATGGCCAGATTTTCACGCTTTACCAAGGCTGAACGATAATTGGTCAGCTCTCCCTCGGGTTTCTCTGGAAATTGATAATAGAGACTTTCTGTCACAATAAGCTCCAGCACCGCATCACCCAAAAACTCCAACCGTTCATTGTGTTGGTCTGATTCGCGTTCTCCCGGAGCCAAGGACCTATGCGTAAAAGCTTCTAAAAATAAATCTTGATGTTGCTCTAAAACCTCAAGAGGAAGCTTCAATTTTTGAAAGAGTGGGTTAAGATCCATGAATATTTCAGATTAAGCATCGGGTTTCTTTCGGCCTTCAAGCCCCAACCCTTTACGATAATTATCGAGCACTCCATTGAGAAATGAAGCGGATTTATCTTCTCCAAAAATTTTTGCAATTTCTACGTATTCATTGATGACCACCACCGGCGGGGTCTCTATAAATTTCATCTCTGTAATGCCCAGCACCAAAAGCACTCGATTGATCGGCGCAATTTTTTCATAGGGAAATTGTGGTGCAAAGGCTTTGATAATAACTTTTATTTTGCCCAAATGCTCTACCGCCATAGACACGATAGATTTTGAAAAATCATCGGCCTTCTTTAATTCTAGATCTTTGAGCACGAAATCAAAACATTCTTCCCAAGGCTTTTCTGGACGCTCCAAATGATAAAAAAGGGCTTCAACCGCCATGATCCGACTCTCTCTCCGTGCGGCTTTATCACTCATTGTTTATGATTATAATGAAAGAACCGAAAAATCCAAGAGCCTAAGTACCAAAATAAGAATCAAAATTTCAAAGCCAAGAAGTTTCTCGGCATCTTCTGTCCTTGGGTACTTTGGTTCTTGCCTCTAGGCTTCAATCTGTTGTAAACTTCCCCCAGCTTTCTTGGCTTTTTTATTTTCAAAGACCTGTCTTCCATTATAAAAACCACTTTCTGAGGCAAAATGTCGACGTTTGGTCTCTCCTGTAGTAGGACATTTATCCAAGACTAAAAGATTTTCGAGTTTTGCTCTTTGCAAAGCCGCCCATTTAGATTTACGAGATCTACTACTAGACTTATCTTGTTGCTTCTTTGGTACGGGTTTTTTAGACATAACGTAAAATTAATGAGATTTAGGCAGCGGCAGCTTGAGCTTTTTCCATCTTCTTTCGAAACTTCTCCACTCGACCAGATGTATCCATCATATGAGCTTGTCCTGTGTAAAAAGGATGAGAGGCCGAAGATATATCCAAACGATAAACATAATGATCTACGCCCTTAACCTTTTCTACTTCCTCCGTAGTAAGGGTTGAATAAGCGGTGAAATCGGTGCCACTACTGGCATCACGGAAAATCACAGGATGAAGCGTTGGATGAATATCTTTTTTCATAAGGCGTAAGGCTCAAAGCCGGGCTATTGTACGGAGAACAATAAATTCGTCAAGGACAATTGGCAGAAAAGCTATTCTCGGTTTTTAACCCTTCCCCAAAAAACACTACAAAAGGCTTGAATTGTATTAGCCTTTCTGCTATAATACCCGGATTTGCACGCGTCATCTTACGACCACAAATCATGGTAAACACCTTTGGAAAACTACCACTTAAACACCATGAAACAAACCAAAACCACACCCCAAATTTCTATTGTGCTGCCTTGTTATAACGAAGGCAAGATGGTCGGCAAAATGGTCGAGACAACCGCCAAGATTCTTTCCAAAAAATATGGAGAGGCTTTTGAGATTATCGCCGTCAATGATGGATCAAAGGATCAAACCCTCAAATTTCTAGAACTAGCCGCGATCAGAGTCCCACAGGCTCGGATTATTTCTTATGATCGTAATCAAGGGAAGGGCTATGCGCTGAAAATGGGACTCAAAGCCGCAAAAGGCGTACTCATCGGTTTTATCGACTCCGATATGGAGATTCCACCAGAGCTCATCCCTCAATACGCAGAAAGACTCGAAAACGAAGGGGTGGATTGTATCGCCGCTTCTAAACTCCACAATCAATCCATCATCCAACAAAGTTTTGGACGAAAAATACTTTCTTGGGGATCAAGAAAAATGGTGGAATACCTCTTCCAGCTCAAAAATGTAGATACACAAGTCGGCCTTAAACTCTTTAGACGAGAAGCGATCCAAAGCATCTTGGGTGAACTAAAAACCAATAGTTTTGCCTTTGATATCGAAATCCTCGTACTCTTGCGAAGAGAGCACTACCGGATTGCGTCAGCGCCGGTATATATCAACCAGAGTAACCGCCGATCAAAAGTCGGAACTTTCACGGTTGCCAAAACTTTTCTGGATACCATGAAAATCTACCACGCCCGAAAAAGAGATATGCGAAACCATTCAATTTCTTATGGATTTGTACGTTACGCTATGCTGGGACTCCTCCTCCTGCCTATGGAATTTATCTTTCAGAGTTTTTTCCGTGGATAAACAAAAATTGAATATTGTATATTGAATATTGTATGATGGAGGATGTATATGAAGATCCTCTTTCTTTCTTGG
>DATDAE010000126.1:0-5394 GCA_036525565.1 Candidatus Altimarinota bacterium | reverse complement strand
ATCATAGGTCCAGACGACCCTATAGGAGCCGGTGGAACAGACGCCGTTCATCGAGCGGGAGCCAAGTGTTTTGCGCCGACCAAACTCTGCGCTCAACTCGAATCTTCTAAAGCCTTCACTCGAAATTTACTCAAAAAACATAATATTGATGCTTCTCCCGATTTTTTGGTTTCTACCAACGCACAAGATCCCCAACGTAGATTTTTTTATGATCAACTTCAGGGACAGATTGTGGTCAAGGCCGATGGCCTTTTAGGGGGGAAGGGCGTCTTGATTGCGGGAGAACATTTTAGCAGTTTTGACGCGGTTGAGAGTTTTGCGCTGGCGTCCATCGAAAAATTTGGAAGAGTCGTTTTTGAAGAAAAACTTATTGGCCAAGAGTTTTCACTTATATCCATCGTAGATGGCACCACCGTGCTCGACACCCCCGCCATCCAAGACCACAAAAGAGCCTATGAAAATGATGAAGGTCCTAATACTGGTGGCATGGGATGCGTAAGTGATGAACACCATCGACTCCCCTTTCTCAGCGAATACGATATCGCCCACGCCCATCAAATCACTGACCAGACTATGAAAGCGATCAAATCTGAAACCGGACAAGCTTTTGTCGGGGTCATGTATGGAGGCTTTATTAAAACCGCTAACGGCGTAAAACTCATCGAATACAATGCTAGATTTGGTGACCCAGAAGCCCTCAATATCCTTCCCATCATGAAAACTGATTTCCTCGAGGTTTGCCAAAAAGCCGTTGATGGAAGATTGTCTGATATTCATCATCTAGAATTTGAACCCGTTGCCACCGTCGTTCGCTATCTTTGTCCGAAAGGCTATCCGACCAATGCTGTAAGAAATGTGCCCATCACGACTCATTTCAGTCTTCCACAGCACAAAGCACAAGAAGAAAATCAACAAGTTTTTTATGCTTCTGTCGCGGAAGAAAACGGACAAATGATACTAAAAGGATCCAGAGCTATAGGTGTGTTGGGGATTGGCAAAGACTTACAAGAAGCCTACCTAAATAATCAAGCCCTGATTGATAAATTCGAGGGACCGCTCTTTTATCGAAAAGATATTGGCACCATCGAGCTCATCCAATCCAGAGTCGATCACATGAACTCTATTTTAAACTAAACCATGCAAGGCATAGACCGTTCACTCTTTTTTTGTTTTCTGGGGCTCACGCTCTTTGGACTTATCATGATGAGTTCGATGTCTGTGGCAGGAAGCTTTGATGTGACGGGACGAAATGATTACTATTTTTGGAGACATTTTATCTATATTATATTGGGTATTCCGATCTTTTTTATTTCCCTCAAATTTCCACACGAATACCTCAAAAAGCTAGCGCTCCCGATTTTTCTTTTTGCGCTTTTACTCTTGGTACTGGTTTTGATCATAGGCCAAAGCTTTGGAACCGCTGCCAAATCATGGCTTTCGGTGGGAGGGGTTATATCCGTCCAACCAACCGAAATCGCCAAAATCGCCACGATCATTTTTTTGTCGGCCATTTTTTCCTCCCCCTATTGGCGTGCTGACACCTTTGAACGAGGCTTTGTAACCTTTGTAGTGATCGCGGGCTTACCAGTACTCCTGGTGATGGCACAACCTGATTTTGGTTCTATCTTGGTTTTGGCCACGGCGGCTTCCAGTATCTATTTTGTAGCGGGAGCAAAGCTCAAACATTTTATCGGGGGTATGGGGGTAGCTTTCTTGGGATTTTTGATCGTCGTACTCACGACACCCTATATCCAAAAACGAGTAGCCGTCCTGCTCAACCCCGATCTCGATCCCTTGGGAGCTGGATTCCAAGTAAAACAAGCCCTCATCGCAATCGGAAGTGGAGGGATTTTCGGACGAGGGTTTCAAAACTCTATCCAAAAATTTGATTATCTCCCAGAGGTTCAATCCGATACCATCTTTGCCGCTATCTCAGAAGAAATGGGCTTTTTTCGGATTATTGCCCTCATCGGGATCTATGTTTTTATTGCTTATCGGGGATTTCAAGTCGCCAAAAATGCTCCTACGACCTTTTCGCAACTCCTTGCCACCGGTTTGACCGTCTGGATTGTGGGACAAGCCTTCATCAATATCGGAGTAAATCTCGCCATTTTACCTAATACCGGGATTACCTTGCCTTTGATTTCGTATGGAGGCACCTCTCTTTGGACGGCTTTTGTTGGATTTGGGATCCTCCTTCATATATCGTCGGAATGTCAGCAAAAAGGACGCAAGAAACATTTTTATTAAAAAATGAATACGAAAATTTTATTTATCGGAGGCGGAACCGGGGGCCATATCATGCCACTCATCCCTTTGGTAAAAGTCACCGATGCTGTTTGGGAAAAACACCTTCTCACTGATAAAACTGAAAACGACCGCCTCATGGTGGAGGAAAATTTCAAAGACTTGGGCATCATGGCTCATCAAATCAAATCCGGTAAGATACGGGCTTATGTTTCTTTGAAAAACCTGATTGATATACCGATCATCATAATCTCTGTCTTCAAAAGCTACGCTTTACTCAAAAAGATAGATCCTGATATCCTTTTTTTCAAAGGCGGCTACGTAGGATTTCCGATGGTACTCGCTCTAAAATTTGAACGATTTTGGGGGATAAAACGACGCAAAATATTTCTGCATGAATCCGATATCACACCCGGAAAATTGTATAAAATGCTCAGCCCCATAGCTGACGGGATTTTTAAAAACTTTGGCAATCATCCCCTCTTTTACTACGAGAGCAACCGATTCCCCACTCTTGACAAAGAGGGGGTTGGGACGAGATTCAAGCAAAAACTTCTCATATTCGGTGGCTCCCAAGGCGCGCAATGGATCAACCAATCCATCACCAAAATCCTTCCCGAGCTTTTACAAAACTACCAAGTAACGCTCATCACCGGACAGGGTAAGGCGGTCAAAGCCCAGGGGGATGGATTTTCACAATACGAACTGCTGGCTCAAACCGCTTTATATAAAAAAATGGCCGAAAGTGATCTCATCATCACGCGAGGGGGGGCTTCGATTTTTCAAGTACTCTATCTCCAGAAAAAAGCCCTCATCATACCGCTTTCTGGAAGTGCTCGAAATCATCAGGTCGAAAATGCCCAGTATTTTGCCAAACAAGGACTCTGTCATACGCTCGATGAAACCAAGGCCGAACCATCAGACATCATCCAAGCTTTGGCGCTCCTTTCGTCAGATCAAAAGCTCTCACACACACTAAAACAAGCCCCGATAAAGCCTGCTGAAGAAAAAATTTGGAAGATCCTCGAAACTAGTTTGGAAGACCGGTGAAAATCATTACAATCTGAGATACAGATACCAAATATCAGAATACAAAAACATTCACGCCTGTTATTTGATTATTGTTAATTGTTCACTGATTTATGTCTACCCTTTTTCTCAAATACCGACCACAGACTTTTGATAGTTTAGTAGGACAAACCAGTGTTCGTCGAACCCTGCAGAATGCCCTCAAAGCCGAACGTCCCTCTCACGCCTATCTTTTTGCGGGAGTGCGTGGAACGGGTAAGACTTCAACCGCGCGAATTTTTGCAAAAGGACTCAATTGTACTGATCTAAAAAACGGAAACCCTTGTGGCAAATGTCATTTTTGTGAAAGTACGGCCGATGGGTCTTTGATTGATGTTATTGAGATTGATGCCGCCTCCAATCGTGGTATCGATGAGATCCGAGATTTGAGAGAAAAGATCAATTTTTCCCCTTCGCACGCCAGACGAAAAGTCTACATTATCGATGAGGTTCATATGCTCACCAAAGAAGCTTTCAATGCGCTCCTCAAAACACTTGAAGAACCACCCGATCATGCTTTTTTCTGTCTCGCAACGACCGAGATGCACAAAATTCCTCAAACGATTGTTTCCCGGTGCCAGGTCTTTACCTTTAGTCGATTTCCGATCAGTCAGCTCACCGAGCGACTCCAATATATTTGTGAACAAGAAGGTTTTTCGTTTGAAGACGAAGCGCTCGAAATCATTGCCCGAAAAGCCGAAGGCGGTATGCGAGACGCTATTTCACTGTTAGAACAAGCGGCTTCTGAAACCGAAAACCAGATCACCAAAATCAAAGTTGAAGAAAGTTTAGGGGTTTCCTCTCGAGAAATACTCGAACAGTTGTCCACCGCACTTCAAAGCGGTAATGCCGAAAATGGCCTTGAGATGATCCGAACCCTGAGCAAACAAGGGATCGATTTCCGAAGTTTTGGGCATGATTTTTTAGCCTTTCTCCGAGAACAAATGCTCCAAGGCGTGGCCCAAGGGGACAACATTGATTTCATCCTCAGATCGATCGAAGGTTTTGAAAAAGCCCTTGGACGGCTCAAGACATCCCCCATCATGGAACTTCCTCTGGAGATTGCCATTATCGAGCTGTGTAAAAAAAGCCACCCAACACCAGTCCAAAGCGCCCCCCCCCAAATCCAACAATCGACGACACCTTCTGGTATGAAATCGACCGAAAGACACCATCAGAAAGTCACCAAAGAAGCCTCCACTGAGATCAAAATCCCCACAAAGACATCCCAGATTGAAAAACCCGAAGCCCAGGAAACACAACCCGAAAGCCACTCAAACGCCCCTTTCTCGGGAGACCCCAAAGCGATCGAAGCTCGAATGAAAGAGATCGCTGACAAAGCCGAACTCCCCGCTTTTGTGAAAAAGTCTTTTCTCACCACCGTTCCTTCGCTCGAAGACGGTCGGTTGATTTTTATGACGGATTCAGAGTTTCACCGGGAAAAACTCGATACACCCGTCCACAGAAGCAATATCCAAAAAGTCATCATCGAAATATTTGGTGGACCTCTTTCTATCGCCTTTATAAAAAAAGATTTACAAAGATCCTCTACCCCTTCGAACGTTGAGTCTTCGGAAAAAGAAGTGTCTGCAGAAGATTTCTTGGTGTTTTAAATTATGAAAATTTTGGTTCTCGCCGGCGGGTTTGCCACTCGACTTTGGCCCATCACCGAAAATCGTGCCAAGCCGCTTTTGCTGGTAAACGGCCAAACGATCCTCCATCATCTTTTAGAAAAACTTAAAAACATTGATCCTCGAGATATTATTATTTTGACCAATCAAAAATTTGAGCAGGATTTTCGTGAAGCTTTGGTCAAATTTGGGAATGAGCAAAGCCAAATATTTATCGAAGATGCCAAAAATGAAGGTGCCAAACTCGGAGCGTTGAAAGCCGTTTCTTGTTGCATAGAACATTTTAATATTCAGGAAAATATTGCTATTTTGGCCGGAGACAATCTTTTGACGGACTTCGAGATAGAGCACCTCCAGGTAAAGGATAATCAAGCATGTATCCTCGTTCGAGAAGTCGAAAGTCTGTATGAATCTCGAAAATTTGGAGTCGTGGAGATGGACGGACATA
>DATDAE010000125.1:0-8855 GCA_036525565.1 Candidatus Altimarinota bacterium | reverse complement strand
GAGATTGATAAAGCCCTCGCCTTACGAAAAACCTTGGAATCGCTCAAGGGCCTAGACTACTACAAACCCTACTGGGACGAATATTTTTACCAACGAGATCTTTTGCGGGCTATCAGCCAACTCAAACGCGAAAATCTTGATCCTCAAAGCTTTAAAGCCCTTATTCCAAAGGAGAAACAACGGTTACTCGAAGATCCCGAAAATTTTTATAAAAAAGATTATAGAACTTTCAAAAAAGGCGATTTCAAACCCACTCGCCAGAAACAAATCGACGAAAAAGAATCTAAAATGCTCGAACTCAGTACCATCTGGGAAAACTATGAAAAGCGTCTCGAAACGGAAGGATATTATGATTTTGACGATCAGATCAACTGGGTTGTGCAAAAAATGTGCAAAAGCCAGGAGTTGCGCGCTGACCTTCAGGAAAGGTTCCAATGGATTTTAGTCGATGAATATCAGGACACCAACAATAGTCAGAATGAAATTTTGTGGTGCCTCTGCGAAGACGTGGATGATCCCAATCTTTTTGTAGTGGGAGACGATGATCAGTCGATTTATAGATTCCAAGGAGCGAGTGTCGAAAACATGCTCGAATTCAAAACCAGATTCCCAAGTGCCAAATCTATCACGCTCAAATCCAACTACCGGTCCACACAAAACATCCTTGATGCAGCCTTTTCTGTGGTAGCTCATAACCAAAGCCGGCTCGATCACGAGAAAAAACTTATATCGCAACGCCCCCTTGAAAAGGGGGACTCAGGGGGTTTACCCCTCACCACGTACCCTTCTCCGATTGGAGAAGTTAATGCTATTGCGGCTCATATCAAAGAAATAGGGGTACGGGACATGGGACATGGGGTAAGGAAGGAGTCCCATACTCCACACCCCATACCCCATACCCCTAATTACGCAGACATCGCCATCCTCACTCGTACCAATGGTGAAATCAACTACTACCTTCATCATCTCCCAAGCCTTGGTATTCCAGTCCAAGCCCATATTACCGATGACTTGCTGACGCATGAGTCCGTCCAATATCTCATCTTGATGATGCAAGTATTGGCAAATTTTTCGAGTGATCATGACTTGATTAAACTCCTGCATGCGCCTTTCTTGGACATCCCTGCTAGTGACTTGATGATGCTGTCTCTTCAGCGCTCTCAAAGCGCCCAATCCATCATGGCCCTTCTCACCACTCAAGATCTACCAAACCTGAAAGAAGGCGAGAAATTACAAAAATTCTATGACTTTTTTATCAACGCCCGTCGGGATTACTTTCACCTTCGTCCAGCGGTCCTCTCGGAAAAATTATTGTATGAATCAGGTCTCGCCGAGTATCTCAATCAGACCCCAGAACTTAGGAACTTAGGAACTCAGGAACTTAAGAACGAGTCCACAAGTTCTCAAGTTCTCAAGTCCTCAAGTTTACAGGATTGGCACTATGTTCGGAGTTTCATTGATTGGATTCGAAACCAAAATATAAAAGATACGAAAGTCTTACTTGAAAAGATAGAACTTCACCAAACCCTTGGCCTGAGTGTCACTCCGCCTCCCCTCATTTCCAATACCAATGCCGTCCAGCTCCTGACCGCTCATCGCTCTAAAGGACTAGAATTTGAAACGGTTTTTATCCCAGGACTATGGGATAAAAGGTGGGGTAATAACAAGGGCCGGGATATGATCCCTTTGCCACAACTTAAGAACTTAGGAACTCAGGAACTTAAAAATGAGTCCACAAGTTCTCAAGTTCTCAAGTCCTCAAGTTTGAACGAAGACGAACGCCGCCTTTTCTTTGTAGCGCTCACCAGGGCCAAAAAACAAATATATCTTTCTTATTCTTTGCAAGACTTTGGGGGGAGAGAGAAAAATCCTAGTATGTTTCTTCATGAGATCCCCGATGAACTTAAGAACTTAGAAACTCAGGAACTTAAGAATGAGTTCACAAGTCCTCAAGTTCCAAAGTCCTCAAGTTTGGAGGATGATCCTACCACTAAATCGCTCCTCAAAGAGCGCGTCAAAAATTTTGTCTGGTCTGCCTCTTCGCTTCAATCATACCTCGATCATCCCAGAAAATTTCTCTACCAAAATCTCCTCAGATATCCTCGTAAACCACTCCCACATCTTGCTCTGGGCGTGGCGCTCCATCAAGCTTTAGAATTATATCTCGGAGAACAAACCACCTTGTCCTCCTCTAGCGCAGGCTACCGATCCAGTAATCAATCAAATCTAGATACTCTGATCGAGCCAGAGAATGACAACAAAAACAAATTATTAGATCATTTTCAGTACGCCCTTTCCGGACAGAATCTCGACCAAAACAAATACCAAGAACTTCTCAAAACAGGCACTCAAATATTGAATAATTATTTTGATCAAAAGTTAGCATTTCTTATGCCACAAGTATATGAACTCGAATTTGATTTTAGCCGTTTTAGTCCCGCCTGCGATGGGATTCGTCTCACGGGGAAGGTCGATAAACTTGTCTTTTTAGACGAAGGGCAAAAAACCGCCAAAATCGTAGATTATAAATCCGGAAAACCCAAAAAAATAAAAGTCGGAGAATCTCTTTGGCGACAACTGGTTTTTTATGATCTTCTCGCCAGATCCAGTACACAATTTAAACCCCAAATCATCAGTACAGAACTCGAGTTTCTCACTCCAGATCCTAAAGGCGAACTCAAAACCGAAGCCTACCAAGTAACCCCCCAAGATCAAGAAGACCTCAAAAAAGAGCTTCAATGGGCCCATCAGCAGCTCCAAGATCTACAGTTTCCTCCAGTTGAAAACCCCGAAAATAACCCTGAAATTGAGTTTTGGAATACCTTTGGAAATTAAGCCTAAAAATCTGTCTGCAAAATAGACAAAATACTCTGGAATAATCTTGGAAATAGCTTTTTCTAGAGTATAATGAGAATTAACTATGGATTTTGACGATTTTATTATCAAGGTTGGGGCCAAACAAGGCTCTAATGTAGATGCGATCACTCGCGCCTACCAGCTCGCCGAGCGCACCCACCGTCACCAAAAACGCAAATCCGGGGAGCCCTACATCACCCATCCGGTGGCGGTAGCCAATATTATTTTCGACATTGGGGGTGATGGTACGATGATCTGCGCCGCGTTGCTCCACGATGTCCTCGAAGACTCCGAAGAAAGAGAAGAAACCGAAAAAGCCCTCAAGGCAGGTTTTAGTAATGGAGTTTATTATCTAGTACATGCGCTGTCTAAAGATTCTAATGTCACTGACAAAATGGAACAACAAACGCTTTTTTTCGCGCAACTAGAAGATGCCCTCAAGACCGATATATCGGTCTTTTTTATAAAACTCGCCGATCTCATACACAACCTGGGAACTATTAATGGTTTAAAGCCTGCAAAAAAGGCCATCTGGCTCGATGAATTGCGATTCCAATACATGCCCCTTTTCCAAGATTATTACCATAAAGTTGCTCCGGCTTACCATGAGATGTATCGAGAAATTATGGACAGACTCGAACTCATGCTCCAAGAACACGCCCAAAAAGATCCAATATAATCTTGAAAAAGATAATAAAAAGGTTATAAGTTACTGACATAAGGCTTATTGCCTATTTTTATTATTGATCCCATGGCAGCGTCCTCTCCGTTGCATCTTCATCACTCTCTCAAAAAACTTGGATTTTCTTCTAATGAGATCGATGTTTTGGCAGTTTTGTTTAAGCTCAAACAAGGCACCGCGATTGAATTAAGTAAAAAAACAGCTGTCCCACTGGTCGGTGTGCAATTTGCGATCAGCGGACTGGTGAGACGAGGCCTTATCCGGCGACTAAATACCAGCAAAGAAGAAGTCTATGAAACTTGTTCTCTCAAGGAATTCAAAATCTGGATTGAAAATAAGAAAAGCGAACACGATTCCATCTACAAAGAAGCCGAAGAAGATATTGAAGGCTTTTTTAGTTTCATGCAAGAAACCAGTTGGCAACCCACTATCACCTACTACGAAGGTAAAGATGAAGTCATATCACTCTATGATGACATGATCCAAACCGCCGCTCATGCAGACGACAAAAACATCTATAGCTGGATGAATATGGAGAATATCGAAGAAATCTTTAGTGAATACGTGCCAGAATATATTGAAAAACGAAAGAAGTTTGGTGTCACTTCCAATAACATATTACCCGTCAATGAAGCCAGTCTCGACCGTGGAGCTAAAAAACAAGTTGAACAGCGCAATACTATGTTTGTAGAAAATTTTGATATCAACGGACAAGTCCGTATTTATGGCGACAAAGTAGCTTTCATCACCTTCGAAGAAGGCAAGCCTGTAGGTTTTGTCTTTCAAGGGAAGAAAATTGTAGATCTCTTTAAACCCATTTTTAAACTCTACTGGGACGACAAAAAACACCAAGACAAAAAAGACAGAATATAAATCATACCCCCGAAACCATTGCCAAACTCACAACAAAGTCCCCCCAGAGGACTTTTTTTATTGTTCGAGTTGTCTTCGATTACGCACCGGCGCGAACCGGGAGACGCTTTTTAGTACTTTTCTTTTTCACTGCCACACAAGTCTCAGCACAATCGCCACCACATTGATGTGAATTCCCAACCTTGACCCCATACATGATTTTGGAGGCGGTTGAACGCTGCCAACCGGGGTTTTTCCCATTAGTGAGTGTGAGGTGGTCTGCTCGTTGAAGCTCCTCTGAAGCCTCATATCGCCGTTTCACTAAACTCATAATCTTCGCATAAACCGCATCACTAACATCATAGCGCTTTCTGAAGTCTGCTGAGGTTTGTATAAAAGGAGGGGGCGTACAACTACTAGCGCCCACATTATCCGACCCAAAAACATGATCCATCAACGCCGTAAATCCATCATCCGTCAAATAAAGGGTGTTTTTACCGACCAATTTGCGAACATCACGAACAAGATCCGCTTCTTCCTGCGAGGGGAATGCCTGCTCTTGAAGGACAAAAGCTCCGCCTTTCGCCAATACGGCAAAAACCTGTTCTATCACCTCAAGCTGAGCTTCTTCTGTATCTTCATAGTGCAACGCGCTGCGCATCGTGGCCAAACTAATTTTCACCCGGCTTCCAAATTCAGTGAGCGCAGCTTTTATATCCTCATTCTCCACTAACTTTCGGTTATCAGCCAGGACTTTCCGCCAAGGAATCCTGTCTTCATCAAGCTCATCCGTCCCATACCCTGGATAATGGTCCGCCATAGCTTCTGAAACCATATCAGTCAAAATCACACAAGGATTATAACCAGCGGCTTTGAGAGCCCTTGCCGTGATAATTTCAGGAAGTCCAGGTCCAGCTCCAAGCCCGAGGATCGCAAACGGTTTTGATTCTGGAAGTGTGAAAGCTTTCTGCGACATAGCACGATTAATCGTCTTCGGGAATGCTTGAGCATGCTCTGGGCTTGAAAAATAGCCATCATTATATAAGCCTAAACTAGTTCCCACCGCATGTTCTGTGTCAAACATGGCAGCGTGTCTTTCTTCGGTTCTTTTTGTAGTACTTGGCATACTGATAGTGCTTCTAGATGAAAGCATAAGTTTTGATCAGGAGCCCATTGTTATGAGCGAAAGTATGTATTAGATTAGGAGAAGGCTACCACATCATACCATCCTTAACTTTACCCTACCAGACTATACAAATCTAGATAAACATTGCAAATAAATATAAAACGACTTTTCTATTGAGCATTTTTGAGGTGTATCATCCTCCCTACGCCTTCTCTCGTCCTTCCCGTATGAAGCAGGCTCAAGAGATGGCGTTTTAGGCCTGCCGGATCAGCAAGCGAGCCGTCCGCTCCTGCTCTATTGAGACTGCCTTTAGTCCCAAATCCCCACCTGACCCCAATGATCTCATCAAAGGCAATCCATCTCTTATGCCTCTCATCATAGTACCTAGCAGATCCGAAAGCCCTAACATCTCCGACCGTATCGGTAATCCCAATACGGTAGCTCACCCGATCTATGGTCTGGGCAAAAATACCTGCACAGACCTCCGCTTTGCTGGTATGTAATCGGTTTTGAGATCCTCCCTTCGAAGCGGATTCAGCCTCTTTAGATTTTCCATGAACCCCATCAAAGCATTCCATAAGCTCCTCTCTCTTCAAATCCTGGATAAGGGCTGCCTGGGCTCCTGATGAAACCATGTGTACAAGCCTCGTAACCTCTTCATTGACCAACTCTGTTGGATCGCCTTCTTTGAGGGCTCTGCAGAGTTCCGGCATACCTGGAAAACAGGCTTGTTTACTCATATACATTTCCAAAAGCACCACGATATTTTTACGATCCGTCTCATTAAAACGGCATACATCCATACCCTGTGCCCTTTTTTGTTCTATTACATAGTCTTCAAAAGCTTTCCAAAGCGATGGGGCTTTTGCGAAATTGAGTGCCTCTGATTCCTCGAGCGAAATACCTTGTTCCCGAAAGAACATCTCAAAAATCTTGTTCATACCCCTCAAATAGTCATCCTT
Source organism: Candidatus Altimarinota bacterium (assembly GCA_036525565.1). Classification (GTDB taxonomy): domain Bacteria; phylum Patescibacteriota; class Gracilibacteria; order UBA4473; family UBA4473; genus DATDAE01. Next base: position 2,377 of record DATDAE010000125.1, on the reverse strand, counting down.
ACTATCAAAAAGAACCCCATGCCCATCCATGATGATAAGGATATCCCTCTGGCCTGGATATAAATCAAGCCCATTAATATTTTGTCCGACAATTTTATCAGCGCTTTTAGCGGCCATTATAAATAAAGAATATTAGTTTTCGAGCAATCATAAAATAAGTCTATCATTTATGGTTGAAAACAAGAGAGGACTATCATCTCCCGATGATTCTCCACCATTAATACGTTCTCCATACCAGACGACATACCTACTATCGATCGCAACAAGGTTACCATCTTTTCGTAATCGTCGCTCAAAAAGCAAAGTACTCCCTGGCTCCGAAGCATGCTCGTCCCCCGTTGATTGTCCATCAGGTCCAATCCATAGATTATCATGTTCTTCCCAATCAAATGGCCCACCCTCAAGCGCGGCTAACCCCGCTAGCCCTACATCTAATGTTGGCACATCATGGCACTGAAAATGGTAATCCGTCAGATGCAGGCTCAACTTTTGTGAATCCTCATCAAAACAAAGACGTTCCGCTAGTGGCCCAGTCTCACAATCAACCCAAAGCGTTTGCGTAACCCGAACCAAGGCCTCCCTGATATCGGTAACCGCAATTTTACAAAGGCCCAAACCATCAGCTAGATTCTCATTATTGACAGTTCTCCCCCCAGGACCCTCTACAACTTGTCCCTCAGCAAGAGGACCCGTGATCGAGATCACTTTCCCGAGAACACTATTCACAATAGCCTTAAAAAACTCATCCATCAATTGCGGGTCGGAGCAACAAGCCTCCCAGTGTGCCTGATCGCTTGGAAACCCTGATCCATACTCCTGGAGCACTCCACGGTTAAAAAGATTGGTATGAATCCTCTTAATAGTACCAACAAAAGGTTTTAACTCTCCGAAATATTCTTCAGCACACTCAGCCATCAAAAAAATAATGAGAAAATAGGTATGATAAATTTGGGTTAAATCTTGATAAAAATAATCCAAATAGCACCTTTGTCAACCCATGATACATTATCAAACCAAATACGCTCACCAAGAGACCTCTCTTTGCTCCCCACTTTCCATATTTTTCACCGTTACCACGCCGGATTTCAATTCATTTTCTCCGATGATCACACACTCTGGAATCCCGAGTTTCTGGGCATAATCAAACTTTTTGGACAGCTTCTTTTTCTCCAAATAGATCTCCACTGACTTTCCATCTTTTCTTAGTTTTGAAGCTACTTCAAGTGCTTTAGCTTTTACTTCAGGCGTCTCATCCGCTGGTATCACCAATATCTCGGAGGGAGAAGACCGATCAGGTTTCACGATACCCGCATCAAGCACCTGGGACAATAATCGACTCAACCCGATCGAGATACCAACTCCGGGCAAATTTTTCCCGGTAAAGACGGCCGCTAGATCTTCATATCTTCCCCCTGAGCAGATGGATCCCAATCCTGGATACTCGAGTAAATTGGTCTCATAAACCGTTCCCGTGTAATAATCCAAGCCTCTGGCAATGGCCAGATCAATCTTGTACAGGTCTTGCTGAACGCCCATAGCCGCAAGCGCATTCATGACTTGTGTAAGTTCATCAACACCCTGCTGAAACACTTCATTGTCAGACAAAGCTGATAACTGCTCCAGCATTACCTCCGGCGTACCCGTAATGGCTAAAAAGAGAAAAATCGCTGCTATTTGTTCATGGCTCACCGATAGCTGTTCTAGTTGTTCTTTCGCTTTCCCAGCCCCAATTTTTTCCAGATCATCAATCACATCAATCACAGGTTTAATATGGTGAGAATCAATGCCCAAGCCGGCAAAAAAACCCTGCAAGATTTTCCGATTATTCATGCGTACTACGAAATCTCCAATATTAAGATTTTGAAAAATATTGATGACCACCGCGGCCACCAACCCGTCGTTGGCAAAATCCAGGGATTCGTTCCCGATCACATCGATATCACACTGATCAAATTGACGATATCGACCCTTTTGAGCTCGTTCTCCTCGGAAATTAGGACCAATAGCATAACGCTTGAACGGAAACGTCAGATCTGAAAAATGACGCGCTACATATAAAGCCAATGGCACCGTATGATCAAATCGCAACGCATTCCCCGAGTGAGAGTCATCTCCATCATCATCTAGTAGCCGCTTGAGGACATACATTTCTTTGGGATTTCCCCCTTTCCCGAGGAGGTTTTCTTCTCGCTCTACCAGCGGCGTACTGATCGGCATAAAACCAAAACTTTCAAAGCTTTCTGAGATAACCTTAATCCATTGCTGTCTCACCCGTTCATGACGAGGCGAAAACTCCAGAAAACCAGACGGACACGAGACGTTGAATTTTGACATGTGTTATTATTGTAAGGCTTTGAAAAGAAAAAGAAAAGGAGCC
>DATDAE010000124.1:0-7645 GCA_036525565.1 Candidatus Altimarinota bacterium | reverse complement strand
GACGCCTCCGATCCGAGAGCTTGTGATAGTACAAAAGTCCTTGATATCAGACTGCAAGGTGATTCGCCTCATTCGGGAGGGCTTATGCATCAGGGCGGAGAACTAAAATACACGCTTTTTATCACCAATAATCAAGCCTTTCCGGTCAATGACATTACTATCCAAGAGATCGTGGATACGGGGTTGGCTTTTGGAGAACTTGTGTCTCGTACCATCGTACAGCCAGGAGATGATTGGAGTTCGGGGGTTACGGTGACGTCTTCGGGAGTCCTAAGTCCACTGGTGAGCCAAAGTGGTAGCACCGTCACGATACAAGTTGGGCTTATGCAGCCAGGAGAACAGCGTTCTTATACTTACATCCTAGAGGTTGCGCCAACGGCTCCTTTGGGACGCTATGAAAATGCAGCAGAAATATTTGGATCCGTACTGGGCGAAGACCTGGCTTATAATGGAACCAATCAAGTGGTGCACTATATTATAGAAGCGGGTGGAACCGCAACGGCTTTTGATAATGGTCTGCTCGAAGTCGTAGAAACCGATCCCGATCGTTGTGGAGGGATTAGTCCTTGTTTCTTTGCCGAAGAATGTGATGGCGAGGGGTGTTTGGATAGCGGCAGTACGATCGGGGAACTGCCCAGTGGTACCGTGTGTGGAGACGCCAATATCACGGCCGGCGAAGAATGTGATGATGGTAATATACGAGATGGAGACGAATGTAGTGCTTATTGTCAGGTTGAGCTTTTTACTTGTTATGATGAGAGTAAAGTTTTTGGTGCTGAAGAATGCCCAGAGCCACCAGCGCCTCCAGTTATTGGTTGTAGTATTCAAGCCATCCTTGAAAATGGGGATGTTGATACACCACTCAAAATTCTCCGACCTTTTGTGAATTTTGATAGTACCGATGGACACACTTACAATGATCCAGGGGCGATTCCTGCGGGAACCTTAAAAACCTTGGCTGACGCCGCTGGGTATTTACGAGGGCGTGTAATCCTAGAAAGTGATGATACGATCTATTTTGCGGATGATAGTGTGGCTCGTAATAGCATTGGAAATGCTTATGGGGGCATCGTGGAGCTTTATCAAGGAGGTGTTATCAATAATATCGCGCAAGATAGTCCTATTGCTGGAGGTGGTATGGAATTAGCACTTTGTCAGGCGGCAGGATTTAGGCAGGCCATTATTGGGAATACTGAAAGTACCAGTCCAAGTGGGGGGAGTATAGCCTGGAATGGCGTAGTATTTAGTGATGGAGGGGGAGGAAGTATCACAACGGTCAAAAATCTGAGATGCACTAATCCAATACTTCCATCGAGATGCGAAGAACCGCCTCTAACTTGTCCGGAAACTTACACCGAAAATAATATTATTTTGGGAGTTAGTCCTTTTTCTCATCCACTAAAAGCCGGTGTTTTTGCTTCTGATAATTTCAAGGGGAGTAATGGTACGGGTCCGCTATTTGAGGGGGCCACAGTAGGGCCACATTTAGTCTTTGGCAATTTGAGAGTCGGGGATACTATAACCGCGACCGCCGGTGGACAAATCACGGTAGCCGGTGGCTCTTCTGGGACTTCTTATGTAGATGAAACTATCATTGGAGCCAATGGATCAAGTACTTACGAACAATATTTAGAGCTTTCGATTGTAGCACAATTTGCTGATGATAATGATAATGTGATAATGTTGCCAGAGGTTGGACGAGATGGATTTCACTTTTGGAACAATCTTCCTTTGACGGTTCCTTCGGGAGCGACTAAGCTCTATGTGGCCTTGGCTGATCCTGATAGTAGTGATAATGGTATTGGGGCAACCAATACGCCACTGAGTTTTAATATATCGGCTTGCCAGAGGCCAGATTTCGAGATCACTTGCTCTGGGGCTGGTACAGACTCAAGTTGGGTTTATGGAAATACGACGGAGCCCCAGAAGGGCTATGATCCGGCAAAACCAGCTATGACCTCACTAGAATGCTTGGACGATTGTAAGGTCTGGATCCAGGAGAATGGACAACCTGGACAAGATTATTTATGTCAAAGACATAATGATGCCAATCATTGTTATGATCCATTCGTGGGGGATACTTACGGAGGGCAGAATTCACAGGGGTGTTTCCATTGTCAAGTTCGACTATGTACTACGGCTCCCTAAATATTACTTCACGCCTAACTCTTGCTTAAGCGCATGAATATGTCGAGCGGTTTGTGAGTCTTTACGGATGAGCTCTTTGACTTTCTTGATCCCGTGCATGATGGTGGTGTGGTTTTTGCCACCAAAAGCTTCTCCGATAGCTTCCAAGCTCATCTTGAGCAGTTCTTTACAAAGGAGCCAGCAGATTTGGCGAGGGAGTACGATTTCTTGTTTTCGGGAAGTTCCTAGCAAGTCGGTAGCGGGTACTTGGAAATATTCAGACACCGCGGTGATGACATCATCGGGGGATTTCGCAAGACTTGAGTTTTGCCCCAGAGCGGTTTCCAAATGCTCCTCAGGATTGAGTTTCCGAAAGATCTTGGCCACTGATTGGACTGTGGGAGAGACGCCCGTCAGTTCGAGCTCCATGGCGATTTTATTGAGCACATTTTCGAGTTCTCGGAGGTTTTTACGAATATTGGTCGCGATGAAATCTTGGACGTCTTGGGGCAAAATAATGCTGAGCGATTTGGCTTTACTTTGGACGATCGCGACCTTGGTTTCAAAGGTCGGCATCTGGACATCTACCACCAAACCCCAGCCCATACGAGACGAAAGACGATCCATGACATCATCGAGTTGCGCAGGTGGTCTGTCGGCAGAAAATATGATTTGTTTTTCGAGATCTCTCAAGTCGTTGAAGGTATTGAAAAGCTCGACCTGAGTTCGTTCTTTTCCCGAAAAAAACTGTACATCATCAATGAGGAGGACATCGAGCTTTCGGTATTTTTTTCGTAAGGCTTCGGTCTTACGATCTTTGATGGCTTGGATCATCTCATTGGTAAATCGTTCAGCGGTGGTATAAATGACCAACGCTTCAGGGTTTCGTTTGAGGATTTCATTAGCCGTGCCTTGCAGGAGATGGGTTTTTCCGAGACCGACGCCTCCATAAACATAGAGCGGGTTATATTTTTTGGCATCCTTGAGATCGCTTTCTGCGATAGCGGTGCACGCGGCGTGGGCAAACTGATTTTCAGGACCTACGATAAAATTTTGGAGCGTGAATTTGGCTTGGATGATCCGAGATTCCATACCGTTTTCAAGTCTTACTTCAGGTTTTCCAGGAAGTTTGCGTTGGGTTTTGGGTTGGAACACTTGAGGATTATTGGAAACTTTATCAGCGAGGGACAAGTCTACTTGAAAAAAGAGTTTTTCGATTTCAGGAAGCACGGCTTTGATATTGGAAATGAGGACCCCATGGTATTTATTCTCGAGCCAGTTTTTATTCATTTCGGTTGGACAGCCAATGAGCATAGCATTGCCAGAAATCTCCAAAATCACGACTTTCTTGAACCAGGTACTAAACTCCATCCGAGAGATTTTCTCAGAAAGTCGGACGAGAACAGCTTCCCAGACTTCTTCTTTGTTCATAGGTATTAAACTTGGGAACTTGGGAACTTGGGAACTTGGAAATAGTTCTTAAGTCCTTAAGTTCATTAGTTCTTAAGTTATAAAGATCAGGTCTTCTCGGTCAGCTCCAACACCGATGGAAGATACTTTGCAGCCGGTATATTGTTCGATGGCTTTCACGTAAGTTTGTGCATTTTTTGGGAGATCTTCGAATCTTCTTACCCCAGAGAGATCTTCATCCCAACCAGGAAAAGTTTCGTACACGACTTCCAATTGTTCTTGCGCTTTTGGGGTACAAGGGACATTGGTGAGGGGTTTACCGCCGAGTCGATACTCGGTGGCTATTTTGAGTTCGCCGATGCCGGTGAGGACATCGAGCTTGGTCAGATTGAGACTATCGACACCATTAATATCAACGGTGTTTTTGACGACAACTGCATCAAACCAACCACACCTTCGAGGGCGTCCAGTGGTAGCGCCGTATTCATGACCTTGTTCACGGATTTTTTCACCAAGCGTTTCGAGAAGCTCGGTGGCGAACCAGCCTTCTCCCACACGAGTGGTATAAGCTTTCGCAATGGCGATGGTGTATTGGATGTTTTTGGCGGGGATACCAAGGCCGGTGACGATACCACCACAGGATACAGAGCTTGAAGTTACAAACGGGTAGGTTCCATGATCGATATCCAGATGATGGGCTTGAGCGCCTTCAAACATGACTTTCTTACCGGCTTTGATGGCATCGAGTAAGAGATACCTGGCATCACAAAGCATCGGTTTGATCAAAGGGATAAGCGCCTTAGTGCGCTCGATTTCGGCCTCAATATCAATTTTTATATCAAATTCTTGCTCGTGAAATCGAGCATTTCTTCGAAGTTTAAACTCCAAATTTTCTTCGTCTAAAAGATCTTCGCATCTCACCCCGATCCGTACGATTTTATCATTATAGCAAGGGCCAATACCACGGCAGGTCGTCCCAATTTTATGGGTTCTTCTCGCTTCCATCGCTTCATCGATTTGTTTGTGGTATTCAAATACGATATGCGCTTGATAGGCGATTTGTACTCTCGAACGTACCTCCAGATCTTGGGATTCGAGCGCTTGGATTTCTCCCAAGAATCCAGGAAGATCAATCACCGTTCCATTACCGATCACGGCAATGGTATTGGGGTGAAGGAGGCCAGAGGGAAGCAGGTGAAAAATATATTTTTTCCCATCAGTACAAATAGTATGTCCCGCATTGGCGCCGCCCGTACTACGACAAATAAGATCAAAATGATCGGCGAGCGCATCTACGATTTTACCTTTTCCTTCGTCGCCCCATTGAGCGCCTAAAATAGCCAGGTTTTTGGGCAAACCTGAGAGGAATTTTTGTCTCATAAAATAGGTGTTAAAGGGTTTTAGAAAGGCCTATTGCAGCCAGGGGAAATTAGCGATTTTTTGGGGGGGTGTCAAAAGGAAATGGTGCAAAACTTTTCTACGCATCTTTTGCACATTATCAGATCAGATAGTGTCAAAAAAGAGCCTAGGAAAGCCCTCAATAAGAATAGTTGAAAACTTAGAGTATTTATGATATAATCATTAGATTTTTTTAAAAATTTCCGTATGGCTAGTTGGTTTTATCGTCTTCGTGCCAAGATTTTGATAGGGAGCTTTGCTTTACTGCTGGGCTTCTCTTTTTTAGGATTTAATACGACGCAAGCTTCAAACGCGGCCTGTCTCCAACAGCTTGGGACCGCCTCCATGAACGGTACTAACATCGTTCTCAACTTCGAAGTAAGTGGGCGCTACATCCTCAAGATTTTTAGTGAGCCAGAAGCCGAGACCCAGGTCGATGTGATTTTGCCTATCGACGGGAATAGTTATCAACCACCAGCGGAGTATCAACCACTCTTCGGGAAAAAAGGTTATACGTTTGTCGTGCAGCCCATAGGAGAAACGGCAGACAGTATTCCCTGTCTCGACGACTACCCTTATAATCCTATAGTTGAGAATTTGATTGATGATATTTTTGAATTTTTAAATTGTCCGGCCAGTGCCGCAGCGTCTACAAGCACCGCCGCACTGGCTCTCAGTGCCGGGAGTGAGGTCGCTGACACGAGCGGCAATACCGCTTTTGTTCCCGACCCAGCTTGTACGCGAGCCCCGGAATGTCCAGAAGGGGTGCAGGCTGCGACAGAAAATAGTACAAATCGATGTGAAATCTATTCTAATATATGTGGGGTTCCAGCGTCTGGTTGGACGCTCGTGGATCGATGTCCGATGGATATGGCGCATCATTTTGAAATACAAGGGCTTACCGCCCAAGTGCGACTTGGGGACGTTGTGTCATTTACCGTCAATGCAACGGATCGTCATGGCAACCTTTCTAACGACTACCAGGGGACGGTTCGATTTGCCTCGGGGGACGATGGAGCATTGCTCCCAATGGATCATGTTTTTGTGATAGGAGACGCAGGATCTTTTGCGGCGGCGGTCACCTTTAATACTCCGGGAGTCCAAACGCTCACGGTTCAAGATATGAATAATTTTAATATTTTAGGCACGATCCAAGTAGAAGTCATACCGGGACTTCTTTGTGCGGCTCAAGTACAACCAGCCGTAGATCCGTTGGGCGATAACTGTACCGATTTTGCCAATCCTTGTCTGGTTCCGGCCGGATGGACGACCGTCAATACTTGTGGAGGATTCCCAGAATCTTGTGGACAAGATATCAATAACGATTCAGATCTTTTGGACGCAGGAGAACAGTGTGACAACGGAACGGTTGATGGGATGTGTTATAATAATGATGGTTGTAACAACTGTATGAATGCCGATATCATCACCTGTCCTGCGGGATCAGAGGTGGTATGTGGGCAGTGTGTGACGTTGAGTTCCTGTGGAGAAGATGCAGATACAACCGATGGTCTTCCAGGGCTTTTAGATGCCGGAGAAACCTGTGATAATGGTCAGGTCGATGGGGTGTGTTATAACAACGATGGGTGTAATAACTGTGAAGTAGCGTCAGTGGTCGATTGTGATCCAGGATCGTTCTTCCAATGTGGAGTCTGTGTTTCAGAAGGAGATTTTGTGACGGAGGAGGAGGTTACCCTTGATTTTTGGGTGAGTGGAGATAAAGAAATTTATGCGGCTGGGGATATCGTTACCTACACCGTATATATCGAAAACAATAACACCGTAGCGCTTCGGAATGTTGTGGTTGGAGGCACACTTGAACCAGGATTTGCCTTTAACACATTAGAATCAGAAGGGTCTGCACTTGCGGGTATCGAGTGGGTAGATCACACACTCGTAGGGGCGGCCGGTTTAGTCGATGTCGCGACGGTCAATAACCAAGATTTTGATTTTGCCATCAGTGATATCGAACCAGGAGAACGAAGACAATATAAATATTCTGTTGATATCCTTATTGGGGACGCCGCACCAGCGGCAGGATCTTATGATAATGCCGTATCGCTCGATGCAGATTTTATCGAGGCCGTGGTCTCACCAAGCGACACCATCCGAATCATCGGTAACGCCGAAGGGAGTTGTCGATTGCCGGGTTATTCTCAACTCGATGTGGCGACCGATGGGACGTATCTGTACGTACTTATCTGGGACGACAATAATGACGAAATGGTCTACAAATTTGATCCAAGTGATTGTAGCGTGATCGATACTTACGTAGCCGGTGGTCCCAATGGCGGGCTCTTTGGCCTGGCCTATGATGGATCTAAATTCTGGGCCAGTGGACATCAAAGTTTGCTCTATGGACTCGATGACCAATTTATCATTGATTCGACGAAGAATCTCCGCATTGGAGGGGGAAGAGGAGCGGCTTTTGCCGATGGTTTGGTGTGGGTGATGCATGATACTGATCGTAATGAGATCACCGCTACCGATATCACGACCAGAGCGGCTCGGATCAAATTTAGAATGCCAAACTTTATCAAGCCCTTTGGGTTTGCCGCCAATGACCAAGCCCTTTGGGTGGCTGCAGATCGCAATATTTATGCCTTGAGTAAACAGGATGGATCGATCCTGCATACGATCGATATGCCGACGTTTGATGGCTATATCACCGGGCTTACGATCCTGGGTGATGATCTATGGGTGGTAGATA
>DATDAE010000123.1:0-3568 GCA_036525565.1 Candidatus Altimarinota bacterium | reverse complement strand
CTAATCCGCCAGTTGAGATGGCTTTTGATGCAGAAAATGCAGCAGAGATTGATTTCCGTGCTCTGGGATTGCCTCGTGAAGATGATATCATAACGTGGAGTACTGAATTAGATTATCCGCGTGGAGCGGGGACGGAGCTTTATATTGACCGACAGGGGATCGTATATCCAGATCAGAATGCTTTAGCTCTCGGGAATGATGGTCAAGGAGTGCCAACTCGATACATCGTGAAAGCTATATTTGAAGGAGAAACGGTTGAACGGAAGATTACGATTACGCCTTTTGATGTGGTGACTGGTGCGGAGAGCGAAGTGGCGTATATACGTATTTTGGGGAAAGATGAGATCATTCCAGATGTGTTCCAATGGGGAAAGGGGAATGTAGGACTGTATAACCTTGATGGTGAATTCGCACATCCAGCGGTTTATAACTTGCCAGATGCTTTTCATAATAATTATTATTTGTGGGTGTATTATGATGATGGTCGCATAAGAAATAAAACATCAGTAGCGAGCTTTTCGGCTAATGATCCAAGAGTTCAAAAAAGAGGGGTTAATTATTTTAGTATTCCCTTCACGGAGTCTTCTGGGGGATCAGTAACGATCACGGCTTTTTATAGTGAGGGAGCGGGGGTGTCACACCAAACGGCAATAACACTTCCGGTGACCACGCATGAATTTAAATCACTTGATTTGAGCGCTCGTATTACGCCTGGGGGTGTGCTTTTCGCGCAAAATAATCAAGGGGTGAATCTTTGGGCAAATGCTTATGATGCGGATGCGCCTTATCAAGCCTATCTTGTGGGATATGTTGAGTTTTATACTCCAGACAAAACACAGTACTACCGTTCGAATGAAGTACTTAATATCGATGTTTCTAGTCAAAACAGCTTATGGTCAACCAGTCATGAAACCTTGGAGAGCGTTGGTAATTTTTCAGTTTCAGGTGGCTCGCAACTTCTTTATCCAATAGTTCAGGGAGAGAGAGGGGCTTTGGAGCCAGTTTTTAATCCAGATGAGTTGGTAGGCGCGCACATACGAGGCATCTACAAAGGGGATGTTATTCCAGAAATAATAGAAGGAGATATGCAAGTTCAAATGGACTTTGATATTATTGATGAGGTTGATAGGAAGGTTGATTTTCAAGTAATTCCGGGAACGGGCACCTTTCTTATTGAAGGAAATTGGCTTTATTTGGTAGAGGACAATATTGGTGTCAGGCCTAAGGAAATTTATGCTCGGTCGGATGGGGGCCCTGTAAATACTCGTCATCCTGATATCGAGCATGAGGAAAATTATAATTACTCATGGCAGGATGATCAGGGACAGTTAGATCCGCCGGATACCTATGGGAGTTTTACCGCTATACAGCATTGGGGCGATCAAGACCCTGTGAGAATCTTGACGTATCAAGCCACTAATCAGAATGAATTTGAAGGTCTTTCTCGAGAAGTTTCGCGTTATGTTATGGGGATGACAGATTTTGATGCGGGGCCAAAGCCCACCCCACCCATCGAAACGGCTTTAGCAGAAAGAGTCGATGATCCTATTTGTTTCGGGCATTCACCAGATCCTTCAAGTTCGAACTTTGATCCCGATTTTGATCAATGGGATTTGGGTGATTTCGCTGGGGGAACAGGATTTCCAGATGATCCTTATCTGATTTGTACGGTGGGGCAACTGAGAAATCATCAAGAGATTGCTCGTGAAAAGATTTTGGCTGAAGATACTCGGAATGGTAGTCGATACAGAGGAGGGCCTGGGCGTTGTGATATTCCTGGGGATTGGAGTCATTTGCAAGAGGATTGGGAACGAGTGAGATATTGTCATCGAAACCATTTCAAGCTTATGGCGAATTTAGATTTTATAACCGAAGGTAATAGTTTGGAGCCTATCAAGATTCGTAATTTGGATGGAAATGGATACCAGATTCGTAATTTTTCTTCTATCGAGGAAACCGGTGAAGCCTCTGTTTTTAGGTCTAAGGATTATATGAATATTCGTAACTTAATATTGAAAAATATTTATCTAAAAGGGCAACAGGCCGGAGTTTTTTCAGCAAGAGGGATTACGCCTCTTCAAAGAGTTGTGTTTGAAGATGTTCATTTGCTTGATAGCCAAGTCTGGGGGGAATTTAATACGGGGGGCTTTATTAGTGTCACTAAATCAGCGGTTATTATTGAGGGGTCTTCGGTTCGCGATACCGATATTGCCTTTGAAAGAGGAAATGCCGGAGGGTTTATAGGGAAGGCTTGGGATGGAAGTGGCGGAGGAGCTATTATTCGAGATTCTTTTGTTAAAGCGAATTTAGAATTAGCAGGGGTACAAGGGAATTATGCTTATGTTGGAGGGCTTGTGGGAGATATGCAAAAAACCACATTGTTGGAGTCGGATGTGGGTATTCGTAATCCTTTAGATTTAGATCGTATAGAGCTCCATCCAGGATATGCCTCGCAGTTTATCGATAGAGGGATTTATAACAGTTTTTTTGAGGGAGAAATTACTACGGGACACAGTCTTCAAGATGAGCGATCTCGATCAGGGGTTGGGGGTTTAGTAGGTCTTAATGGTCCGGCTCCGATTGTTCACAGTTTCACGAGAAATGCCTATATCGTTACCAGTGGGGCCAAGGCTGGTGGATTAGTGGGAGAAAGTATGGCCAATAGCCGTTATTGGTATCACGGGGTAATGGCTCATAACAAAGTCATCGGAGGTGCTATATGGGGCGGTTCTGGGCAACGCGAATCCTTCGAAGGAGGGCTTGAGCTTCCTGGGCCTAGTAATGCCGGAGGGATTGTGGGCTTGTCTCATGGGGGAATGATTTTAGATAATGAAGTCTCTTGTACTACGATCAAAGGAGTCACGAATGTAGGGGGAGTTGTGGGGAAAGCTGATAGCTATAAGCATCGGATCTATCGTAATACCTCTTCAGCTAAGGTAAGAAGTAGTGAAGGATTTCATGGCGGATTTATTGGTTCAGCGCCACAAGAGGTGCGTCAAGATTTTCCAAATGGGCAAACTTATGAAAAAAGGATTTTCTTTGAAGATAATGATTGGGACACGGTTAATGCGCCTTCTGTTGAAGATCTAGGTCTTTTAAGGGCTTCCAATGAGAAGCCGGTGCTTGGGGTTCATAATGCTTTTGGAGTGAATACGGATTATCGAGAAGTTTGTCCAACAGATGTGGGACTATAGTTTTATAAATAAAATATATTGTCAATTTTTCCACGCATTTTTAGTATAAAATATTTGCACATGAGTAAATAAGTGATATAAATAACAGCAGATCAAAAAAATTGATCGTGAAAACAAAAATGAAACGACCTTTGATCACCCTTTTAGTTCTCTCTTTGCTCTTGCCGGCAAGCACTTTGGCGGCAGAAGTTTTTTCGGGGCAATTGCAGGATGATCTCTTTTTTCCTGATGGAGTAAAAGTCCTAGGAGTCTCTCAGCCACCCGAAGATCAGGAGGTTGGGATAAGCTCAGTTTTTATTGATGGTTATGGATCGATGATTATTGGGAGTCGTTCGACGGGGGATTTTCCTCGTATGGCGATCGTCGGTGGGACG
>DATDAE010000122.1:0-10860 GCA_036525565.1 Candidatus Altimarinota bacterium | reverse complement strand
GATCATTTTGCCGATTTCTGAGAAGTTGTATCCCTTATTGAGATGATACTCGATCTCTTGCCGATCTGTCTTTGTGAGTTGTGCCATTTGTTTATGACTCTACTCATCTCTCTGTTGCATTTAAGATTTTAGGATTGGTTTAAAACTATATTCCTCATGGCTTTACGAGTAGCATCAGAATCAGCAGGAAGGGCTGCTATTTTAGCGGTTCTTGACGATATTCGAGAAATTATGGAAACTGAACCTGATGGAAGGCATGCTGCGATCGGGTATCTAAGGACTACCGCGCTCGTCGAAACGGTTGAGGGCTTGGTGCGATCTCGATTGGGGCGATACCAAGATCTTGTGATCGAACGCCGATAGGCTTTCTCTTGTCTTTTGGCTCAATTTCTCTATTAAAGAACATGCAAGTCCATTAACTTGCGCTATCTATTTAGCTAAACAGCAGGGTTAACCCTGCTGCCCTGAGCTTATGAAAACTATCAAAATCTTTGGGACGCACCAAAAGGTGCGTGATCCAGAGCTGGTCGCTGTGTTTGTACGCGAATTGGTCAAAAGTCCTCCAAAGTCTCCTCGAGCTTTGGAACAATTGAAATACAAGTTTTCCTCAAAGCATAAAGTTCAAACGATCCAAAATCGAGACTTATTGGCGATCTCTCAAAAAGAAAATATCGATATCCCCCCTCAGCTGGAAAAACTCCTCCAAAAGCGAGCCGTCCGAACGATCTCTGGGGTTTCTCCCATCGGGATTTTGACCAAGCCTTATGCTTGTCCGGGTAAGTGCGTGTACTGTCCCACCGAGGATCGTATGCCCAAAAGCTATATGAGTAATCAACCCGCGGCGGCGAGAGCCGTCCGCAACAATTTTCATCCTCACCGACAGGTCAAAAATCGGATGACCGCACTCGAAGAATCAGGCCACCCTATTTCAAAATTGGAGATCATCGTGATGGGAGGCACTTGGAGCTTCTTACCGCATAAATACCAGAGTTGGTATATTAAGAAATGCTTTGATGCCGCCAATGGGGATGAGGAAGTTGTTCATAATCGTATTAAGGGGCAAGTATTAAGTATTAAGGGCAAGAAGAAAAAAAACATACCTAATACTCAATACTTAATACCTAATACTTTAGCCGCCGCCCAAAAGAAAAATGAAACCACCGCCTCTCGAATCATCGGCCTCACCCTCGAGACACGTCCTGATTTCATCAATGAAAAAGAGCTGGTACGTATGCGACGATACGGGTGTACCCGGATTGAGATCGGAGTACAAACCCTCGATGATGAGGTGCAAAAACTGACTAAGCGTGGCCATAAAAAGACCCATGTGATTCGGGCCATGAAATTGATGCGAGATTTTGGGTTTAAGGTTTGTATCCACCTCATGCCAGGCCTCCCAGGAAGCACGCCTGAGAAAGATATCGTCTGGCTCCGAGAAGTTTTTGAAAATCCTGATTTCCGTCCTGATTTTGTCAAAATTTATCCCTGCGTGGTGCTCGAAACCGCCGAACTCAAAACTTGGTGGGGAGAAGGGCGTTACAAGCCTTATACCGATGAAGATTTGGTGAGACTCCTCCTCCAGTTCAAAACCTTTGTACCCCCCTGGACGCGGATCATGCGACTCATGCGAGATATTCCCGTTTCCAATATTGTAGATGGAGCGAAGCTCTCCAACTTGAGACAGATTTTGAAAGACCAACCCTGGAAAATGCGAGAACTGGTAGGCGATGATTTTTATAATCAATACGTAAATGACAAATGGGGGCCCCAAAATCATAAAGTAAAGGCTCTGAAAGAAGCGAACCGAGAACCCCATAGAGGGGCCGTGGAATGGAGCGAGGCCAGTGAAGCGCTCGAGGACGCCGACGGTTGGCCGTGCCGATGTATTCGGTGCCGAGAAGTAGGCTTTAAGACTTTCTCCCATGCCCAGGAAGTCCCTACGCCAGTCCTCAAGCGACGAAACTATGAAGCCTCAGAAGGCCAAGAAGTATTTTTGAGTTTTGAAAGTGAGGACGAGTCACATCTGTTTGCGCTTCTACGTCTACGAAAACCTTCTGGTCAAAAATTCAATCATTTCCAGTCGGTCCTGAGTGATGCCGCCTTGATCCGAGAAGTCCATTCCTATGGATCGGAGGTCTCGGTGGGGGATGAATCCGGCTTGGGCCAGCACCGAGGGCTCGGTAAAGCCCTGATCGAAGAAGCTGAGCGTATCGCCCGAGACGAGTGGGGCTTGCGAAGGATGACAATTATCGCGGGGGTCGGGACTCGAGAATATTATCGCAAATGGGGATACAAACTCCAAAGTACCTACATGACCAAGTCTTTGTAAAAAATGCCGAAAAGAAATCAACGCCCACTTCTGATCGTGAAAGGTTTCATGTATTTAGCACAAGCCATGGTGGGCATATTTTTGCCCTTTTTCATCATGGATTCCTTGGGCTTAGAGCCTTGGGGCGTGATCTTATGGGGGGCGTGCTGCATGGGTATTATGGGCCTTTTGGTCTACCCTTTTAATAGATTTTGCGTAAATCGATGGAGCCTGCTGGGAACCGTGCGTTTTGGGCTGCTTTTTAATGCGCTTTTTCTTTGGACTATCACCCAGCATTTTAGTCCCGGAACTATGTTAGGCTTGGTCACAGGAAGCTTTATTCTTCATATCATCTTATTTTGGCCCAGTTTCAATGCCCTTATGGCTCATAGCACTCGTGATGGAGGGAAAGGCAATTTTGCCGGGAATGCCCAAGTCATGGTCGTGGTAAGCAATCTCATGGCCCCGATTATTACAGGATTTCTCTTCGAAGCGGGGCTTCAATCTTATTCGCTTTATGCGGCCTTTTTGATGATCTTGGGGGCGATTTGGGGCACTTTTTCTTTGACCGATCCAGGCTACCGGGTCCAACCTTTCAAGAGCCATATCTGGAACACTTTCACAGAAACCTTTTTGGGAAAAAGGTGGGGTGGCTTTATATGTGATGCCGTGCAGACTGCAACCATGTGGATTGGCTGGGGGCTGTATTTTCAGTTTGCTGTGGGGAGCTACGCTATCATGGGAACGATCACCTCTGTGGGAGCCATCCTCGAGGTTATTTCAAATAAAGTCTGGGGCAAAAAGACTGACAAAAACCTCCATAAAGCCTTACAAAAAGGTATGTGGGCACGATTTGTAGATCTCTCTTGGAGAGTGATTTACGTCTTTTATAATCCCCTATGGCTGGTCATATCTATCAATCTTGCCGGGAATGTACTGGGACCCCTTTTCCAAGTGCCTTTTATGGCGAGGCTGTTTGAGATTGCCGAAGCAAACCAAAAAGACGTGCTTACCTTTTATCTCGCACGGGAATTACATCTGGGGCTGGTTCGAGGCCTGTGGCTACTTTTGATGGCCTTGGTGGTCTATCTCTTTGGTCCGATGGCGATAGGATTTGTGCTCGTACTGGCAGGACTTTCGAGTTTTTGGGTTTATCGGTTTTAAACCAAAATAACCAGTTTGAGGATTCCACAAAAACCCCTCTGAAACCAAAGGGGCGGTGTGGCATGAAAAAACTACTTTTTCTTCAACAAATCTCTGATTTCCATCAAGAGATCATTGTCTGATGGGCCTTTAGGGGCTGCAGGCGCTTCTTCCTCCTTTTTCTGGGTTCGTTCGTAGATTTTGACGACCATAAAGATACAAAATCCGATAATCACAAAATCAACCACTGTTTGGACAAATGCCCCATAACCAATGGCCACTTCTTCAATCCCTTCTGCGGCAGGCTGAAGGACATATTTGAGTTGAGTGAAATCAACCCCTCCAAGCGCTAGACCGATGGGCGGCATGATGATTTTTTCGACAAGAGCTGAGATAATCGGAGCAAAAGCGGCTCCCATGATGACCGCAACCGCTAAATCAATAACGTTGCCTTTCATCAAGAACTTTTTGAAATCGTTGAGCATGGTAGGAAGGGATTAAAAAAAATACGATGCCGCTTAGCATCGTATTTTAAAATTTAAAATAGCTCAAATTTTTTAGGCAACCACCACCTCTATGAAAGAGTCTCTGCGTGGCTTGAGATACTGAAAGATGAACTTCTCAATCATAAGTTTGATCGGTTTTTCTAGTACCCCTTCTGGGCGAGAAGGGTCATATTGTTTCACCCAGATATCTTTGATATTTTTCTCCAGTTGTACAAAGAAGTCATGCCGAGGGTCGGAGATCAAAAACCCAAGGTTTTTAAATTCTACTTTTTTGAGCGAACCTTTTTCGTGTTTGAGTATGACAAGCAAGCCCCCTATGGCGAGTTTCTTTCGTTGATCCAAAATCGCTTCATCGATGACTTTTTTATCCTGAATATAATTCACCCCTCCACTGGTGGCACGTTCTTTTTCGTCCATCAGTCGGCATCCTTTTGAGCTCAGCACGACGCCTCGTCCATTTTGCATGACGAAACAATTTTCTTCACGAATACCGAGATCTTTGACTGCCAATTTTTTGTGTGCATAACGCATATGAATTTCTCCATGAATCGGGGCAAAATATTTAGGGTTGAGAAGCGCTGTCATGAGCTTGAGCTCTTCAGCATGTCCATGTCCTGATACGTGGACTTCCATATTTTTGTTATCGATATGGTCGACCCCAAGCATCGCGAGATTATCGAGGACCGATCCTACTGATTTTTCGTTACCCGGGATAGGGGACGAAGAAAACACCAAGGTATCGGTTTTTCGAAGTTTTACATCTTTGTGCTCACCTTTTGCCATACGGGTAAGCGCCGCAAGCTCCTCGCCCTGAGATCCTGTACAAAGGATCAAGACTTTCTTGGGATCCATCGTTTCGACTTTCCCAGACATACGTTGCAAAGTTTTATCCTTACACTTGAGGAAATTATTTTTCCGAGCAATGGTGATATTGCGCTCCATCGATCGCCCAGTGAGAAACACCGTTCGTCCGATAGCTTCTGCTGATTCCACAAGCTTGGCCACCCGCCCAACATTGGACGAAAAAGTCGCGACAATGACGCGTCCCTCCGCTTCTTCCAAGATCTTGTGAAGGGTGTCTTTGATCAAGCTTTCGGAAACCGCGTGTCCTCCTCGCAAAGCATTAGTAGAATCTACCATCGCCAAAGCTACGCCCTGATGACCCAGGTGTGCGATACGTTCAAGGTCCGCGGGTTGTTCATCGGCAGGATTATGATCAATCTTGAAATCGGAAGTATTGATGACAAATCCATACGGTGTTTTGACCGCAATCCCAACGCCGTCAGGGATTGAGTGATTTATATGAAAGAATTCTACATCAAATTTCCCCATTCTGATTCTAGATTTGGGGGTGATTTCGATTACTTCTATCTTGTCTTTCACTCCAAGATGTTCCTCACATTGCGCGAGCATCATATCGGAGGTGAGTCGAGTAGCATAGACTTTGGGAAATCCAAGTCGTGGCAGGATATAAGGCGCACCTCCAATATGATCCAAATGACCATGGGTAAAGATGACCCCTCGAATCTTGTGCTTATTTTTTTCAAGATACGCGATATCTGGGATTTGGGCTTCGACGCCATAGTTGTCGAGGCCTGAAAAAACAAACCCCGTATCGATGATGATGATATCATCACCCCATTCGATAAACATCATATTTTCTCCGACTTCTTCCATCCCCCCGATAGGTACGACTCTCACGTCACCCTCGGGTTTTGTGTTGAGTCGGTTCGTGGGATGAAAACGTTCTCGTTTCTCATGCGTATTTCGATCCTTGTGGGGATCATGGTTCGAAAACTGTTTAGGCTTTGAGTGTCCTCCTTTACCTGCGCTGTGACGAAGGGGCCCTGCGGGCTTTTTGTGAGGAGTGACTCCTGCATTTGGAGTCCGAGGACTCACATTTGAAATTGGTTTTTTGAAGGAAGTTTGTTTTGTTTGAGGCGCTTT
Source organism: Candidatus Altimarinota bacterium (assembly GCA_036525565.1). Lineage (GTDB taxonomy): Bacteria > Patescibacteriota > Gracilibacteria > UBA4473 > UBA4473 > DATDAE01. The sequence continues at coordinate 4,956 of DATDAE010000122.1, read as the reverse complement.
CGCTTCTGATGTTTGCTGCTTGGGTTCTTGGGGTTTTGGGTCCTTTGGACCATCTTTTCCAGTAAACTTATTGAGCCATCCGCCTAATCGATCATCTGACATAGTGTTTTTATATAAACAAATAATAATGGTTATCACGCTGCATTTATTGCCGTATGACAACGGTTTTTGATTTCTAAACGAAGTTTTAAAAGATCATCTGGATCCCGGATCATACATTGAAGAATTTCTTCAGAGTCCGGGACACCTAGTCATCCTTTTCAGCAAGCTTCAAAGCATGACAATCGGTGGTTCCTAAGTTTGTGGTTGTCTTGGTCGGTTGTCTGCCTAGATTCCATTTGTGGAATGCTACAGAGCGGTTAAAACCAAAACGTCTATTTAAAAATCCTATAGAGTATAGCGCAAAAGCGGGGGGAAGTAAAGCTACTTAAACCCACCCCCAGCCCCTCCCTTGTCAGGGAGGGGGGCTTTGCCTAATTCTTTTCCAATAATTTCTTTCATATTTTCAATGTCATTTAATACTTCATCATTGGTAAACCTAAGAAGCCTAATGCCATATTTATTTTCTAAGATAAGCGATCTTTCTTCGTCATATTCTTTTTGTAAATCATGAATATCCCCATCTATTTCAATGGCTAATTTTAATTCGGCACAATAAAAATCTACGATAAATTGATCAATGGGTTTTTGTCTCCAAAACTTAAAACCTAGCTTGCGATCCCTAAACAAATCCTCCCACATTTTATGCTCCGCGGGGGTTGGATTTTTACGCATTTCTCTGGCACGTTCTTTTAGGTATTGGTTGTAGGGGAGAAAGCTTACATAATTCATACTTCAAGATATTTTAATAATTCCCATACGCCCTCCCTGACAAGGGAGGGATGTCTGACTTCGTCAGACAGGGTGGGTTTAATCAAGAGGGGGAGATTTACCGTACCACAAAAAACCTGCCTGAAAACTTGAAATCTTCATGAAGATTTCATAAAAAATGGTCCCCCTGCCAAGGGGGATCGATCGCTTTGCGATCGAGGGGTTTCATCACAAAGAAAAAGAGCCGTCGGGGGTGCCGACGGCTCTACAGCATGGCTGCTGTGGTTAATCTGTTCGGGCTTTTTTTAGCCCTTCTTGTTGGACTTCCCGGTTTTACGATCCGTCCACTTCTTTCCACGACGTTTCTTGTCAGTGTTTTTGCGGTTGTGCGTCTTGTTGGCCACGGCCGAACTCCTTGGGCTTCTGCCCCATACGAAAGAAACAAGGGTTGAACAGATCTCTGCCTTCTTGGTTTGAAATGAGACTACGCCGTCTCATAAGAGGGCGTGAGATCTACGATTTCTGTCAGAAAACAGAGGGCTATTCAAGCATGAATAATTATAACCACGAAAAACACAAAGATCAAATATATTATAATTACTTTTTAATAATTGTCAATTGTCTCGCGAATAAAAGGAAAGGTCCGTCCAAGCGCGCCGGGGGGCGAGCAAGGACGGAACCTGGGACATGAATTGTTGTGTTGAAACGAGATTCGGTCAGCGACTCCAACGGCAGAGTCGACTCTCAACGATCATGACTGATCGCATGAGACAGTCGTCGGAACAGTAGTACTTGACTTTGCTCCGAAGACTTGTGCAAGGAATCCCCAGCAACGATGCCGCCCGGATGGCGTAGCTGGCACGAGTCAGCAAGTTCATTTCGTTCACTTCGTGTTCTCCACTGAAAACAATTCACCTATACCCTGCTTCGATGAAGGGTATGGTATCGGTTGGGATACCCATGTACTCTATCATGATCGAAACATAGAGATACAGGTCGCTGCTTTCTCTGGTGTTTTTATCTGCTGTAAAAGAACCTTTTGGACTTGCTTTTGAGGCAAAGCTGCGCGAATCCTACTTTTTCCAAAGCCGTTCGTCAAGACCCTTTCGTACAATGTCAACTCAAAGAACTTATACATATTTTATAACAAAACAATATATTTGTCAATACAGTCAAAAAGCATTCTCGACCGAAATAAAAGACTTAGTTAAATGGGAGCGGAGAGATCTCCAATGTTGTAGTTTTCCCACTCAGCCATAGGGTTGTTGATGCGCGAGAAGAAGCCACACTTCGGAAGATATCTCCGCTCAAATCTATATTGTGAGACTAATTTCGGTCGATAATGATTGTTTTTTTGAGCTCATAGATTGAAACCCCCTCTTTTTTCCCTACGATACCAATCACATGCGTGACCAGATCCCGTTGACCGCCTCGCTCAACCCCGAGCAAAAAAAAGCCGCCGAAGTCCTCTCCGGGCCGCTTTTGATTTTAGCGGGAGCGGGAAGTGGTAAAACCCGCGTCCTCACCCATCGGATTGCGTACCTTATGCAAAATGGCATCCCGGGTCACAAGATCCTGGCCGTCACTTTTACCAACAAAGCCGCCAAGGAGATGAAATCCCGAGTGGAGCAATTGCTCGAGTCCGAGACCGGTCTTTTAAAAGACCGGTCTCAACGGATGACCTTTCCTCTCCTCGGAACCTTCCATTCGATCTGTGTGCGGATGCTGCGGGACGATATCGCTGCCCTCGATCAAGGCTACAATCGCAACTTTGTGATTTTTGATAGCGATGACAGCGAGCGAGTGGTGAAGCTGATTTTTCAAGAACTTGAAATCGATCCCAAGGATCTCAAGCCCCGCGCCATTCGTACCGCCATCTCCGGCCTCAAGAATCAGCTCGTCAAGTCTCGAGACGTTCTCAGCGCTCTGGGCGATAGCCGGTTTGCAAAAGCCGTCGAAGCCATCTACCCAAGGTATCAAAAGAAACTTCTGGAGCACAATGCTCTGGATTTTGATGACTTGCTCGGAAAAACTGTCGAACTACTAGAAAAAGACAAAAAGGTGCTCGAAAAATATCAGCAGAAATGGGAGCACGTACTGGTGGACGAGTATCAGGATACCAACTTTGCCCAATACCGACTGATCCGCCTGCTGGTGGAAAACCACCAAAACCTCTGTGTGGTCGGGGATGATCACCAGTCTATCTACAGTTTTCGGGGGGCGGATTATCGCAATATTTTAGAATTTGAAAAAGATTTCCCCCTCGCCACCGTCGTCAAACTCGAACAAAACTATCGGTCTACCAAGTCGATCCTCAATAATGCCAACACCCTTATCGGATACAATCGATCTGGCCGCAAGAAAAACCTCTGGACCGAAAACCCCGAGGGCGAAAAGCTCCAGATTCATGAAGTCTGGGATGAAAAAGAAGAGGGAAATGTGATTGCGAGAAAAATACAAGAACTGGCGGCGAGGGACATGGGGCATGGGGTAAGGGCCGATGCCCATACCCCATATTCAGACATCGCCATCCTCTATCGAATGAACGCCCAATCCCGCGCAATAGAGGAAGCTTTGATGCGGTCGGAGATACCATATCAGATCATCGGAGGGACACGGTTTTTCGACCGTAAAGAGATCAAAGATATTTTAGCCTATCTCCGCCTGATTTTTAATCCTCGGGACGATATCGCCTTTTTGCGGATCATCAATGTCCCGGCCAGAAAAATCGGCCCTTCGACCCTCGAGACCCTGAAAAACTATGCCAATGAGTACCAGATCGGACTCTATGATGTCCTCGAAGAAGTCGAGGGCATACCTGAGCTTGCCGAGAGTAAAAAGCTTCACTTGAAGGCTTTTTATGAGATGATGGAGGGATTGCGAGATAAGGCTCAAAACCCTTCAATCATGGTCCTGATCCAATCCGTGATCGATGATGTTGATTATATGAAATACTTGGACGATGGGAGTAGCGAAGGCGAAGCTAGACAACAAAATGTCCGCGAGCTTTTATCGGTGGCCACCAGATATGAAGGCATTGATGATAGCTTGGAAACCTTTCTCGAGGGCGTGGCACTGGTATCGGATATTGATCAAAAAGATGACAACACCGATTCGGTCACACTCATGACGGTGCATGCCAGCAAGGGTCTGGAATTCCCCATCGTCTTTCTCCCAGGATGGGAGGACGGCGTTTTCCCGGGGAGCCAATCCCAACTAGATGGCAAATCACTCGAAGAAGAGCGCCGTCTGGGCTATGTGGCCATTACGAGGGCCGAAAAAGAGTGCTTTATCCTCCATACCCGCCAACGGATGCTTTTTGGGCGAACCGAGTACAGTATCCCTTCCAAGTTTCTTTCTGAGCTCGATGAGAAGTCGTGCGTGAGAACTGGGATGCAGGGACAAAACAAAGTCCGGACTTATCAAAAGTCCGGACTTAAGAGCTCGGAAAGAACCAAAGGATTCACCTTTGATCACCCGCTCAACCGAGTGCCCAAAACTAAGGAAGAAGCCGTCTTTGGACGAGCCGCCAATGAAACCGCTTACACCGTAGGACAAAGAATCCGCCACAGCTCTTTTGGCGAAGGCACCATCATCCAAATACAGGGCGATGTGCTTTCGGTGGCCTTCAAAGGCGAAGGTATCAAAAAAATCGTCGCCAGCAGTAGTCCGATCGAGGCATTATAATGGTTTCAGCATCGAACGCTGATACGCTCTCCTGTGCCATCGGGATCTGTGTCATTTCTCCACCCAAGATCTATCTGAAACTCTACCACTGGGATTACGCCATTATTGGCCACTTGTTCGAGCGCTGTGTTTTTCGGATAAGGCTTCTGATCATTAATCGCCCGCCAAGCCTTAATCTTGGGGGTTAAAAGCGCTACGATTTGTCGGTATTGTGAAGCATTGAGGACCGATCGTTCCACAGACTTGTAATCTTTAGGCGTCCCCGACGCAGGCCTCACGAGCATGGTTTGTTTCTCTGTCGCAGTACATAAACCTAAGAAATAAACACTGTCAGGCCCCTCTAAAATAGCGTCGGCCGCTTTTGTAAAAGGAAGACTAAGAGCGCTTTCAAGTCCTCGTTTTTTTGGTATTGGCATCTTCTCAATTTTGAGCACATTCCCATCCGTAGGTGCACCCAAG
>DATDAE010000121.1:0-16066 GCA_036525565.1 Candidatus Altimarinota bacterium | reverse complement strand
ACGACCATAGACGCAGAGATGTCCTCATGATCCCCCATCAACCGGGACATTATGCTTCTTCCTAAGCGATCATCTTGAGGTATGCTTCCTCACTCAAAATCCGTCCATCATACTCCGCAGGCCAACTGGTCTTGATCTTTTGACCTGACGCCGCACAGGTGGTTTCGCGCAGTTCTCCATCAAAGGGCATCCAACTGAAGTTTTCTTGCATCCGACTGATATAATACTGGTACAGCAAAGGGATTTTAAGTTTCTGAGAAATCTCAATATCTTTTTTCCCGATCTTAAAAGGCCGCTCAAAATCCTCATCCCAAAAGACGGTTTTTAATAAATCCTCTTTCACCCCGTCGCTCAGATCTGCACTACTTTCAGGAATATCCCTTATCGACTTCATGGCACCTGTTTTTCGCTCCAACTTATCCGCGTAATAAAATCCAAGGGACTCTTGTTCTTTTTTGTCTAACGGGAAACGAAATCCCGACAAACTCTCATCATATGGATTAGGCGCAAAATGATCCCGAAAAACGTTCCCCCCACTCTTCTGTACGTTCCATGTGTTCAATAATCTTGGCCTTAAGACTTTCGTACTCTTCTTTCGAATATTGTTTATTGAAGATACAATATTTCTTTTTAAATAAGCCACAACACCCGAAACAATCTTCACAATAAAAACAGTAAGCACAATAATCACACATCTTGCATTCATTGAGTTCAAAAGAGAATCGACAGTCGTACGAATACACGACCATCACACAGTAGTACAAAAGCTCACTCCCGATACTCCCGAGCGTATCGAGGATCGTCTTGGCATGAGGGCCCGAAGTAAAATCATGCACACAGTCTTCGTGATGAGGCGAGATGAAACAGTCTTCACAATTTTTGCAATGCGTCATGTAATTCCCCGTCGCATTTTCGGATTGATCGATATGAAGGGCTCTGTGCCAGGCTTTAGTTTTCATCATCTCCCGAAAAAAACCTTTCGCCTTCTCAAAAGTCTCACGATGACTCAAATTCCACTCTTTTTTCTTGGATTCATATTGTTCCTTAGTCAGTTGCTGATTTCCAAAGCAGTACTGCTTATTTCGGAGATTAAAACAAAACATACAATCTCGGCAACTTCGACAATCATAGAGAAAAGCTGAACTTTGAACGTTACGACAATACATCACGTAGATCACTTCAAAACAATCTCGACAATGAATGATATCACTCCCTAGCTCACATTTCTGAGAATAGATACAAAATTGCACGTCTTTGGACTGAGTTCCCAGATAACAATAACGACAATCCTCTAACGTATTACACGAATGACATAAATAACAGTTCTTACTGTGATAAAAGTCATCCGTGTATTCACAATTTTCATTATGACTTTGAAAAACATGCGGGATTGGACACCGCTGGAACAACTCCCACGCTTGGTCAAAAAAAGGACGTGAAACATCAAAATCCGCCTGCGGTGGGTTAGCCTCTTTGACCCAGACATCTTTATCCCACACGGGATACGGGCAATCGGGACGGAAGATCGAAATAATATTTTTACCTGTTTTATCACATTTCCGAGGGTGCAGATTCCAGTTGGGCCAAAATACACCCAATTCCCGGAATCGATACTTAGCTTTTATGGTGGGTAAACTCTCTCCAAATCCAAATTTGGCTCGAAGGCGTTTCTCAAGCGCTGAGACGGTGAAGGTTTCCCCGGAAATGGCACAAGTAACTTGATCCATTACTCTGGATTATAAATCTTTTCCATAGCCTCCGCCAAGGCATTCCACTCCTCCCAAAGCTTTTCTAATCGTTTTTGGAGATCTTGATATTGGATCCCCAGCGTTTCCATCTTGAGGCGATTCCCTTGTTTATCGGCTTTTTTAAAAGCTTCTGTATTTTCCTTTTGCTTGATTTCTAGTATTGAAATTTGTTTTTCAATGCGTTCCAATTCTCGCTTCAAAGGTCTGAGTAATCGCTCTTTTTCCTTTTTTTTCGCTTGGTGCACTGGGCGCTCTTTTTTACTTTCCAACGCGGCAATACCCGATATCGATTCCTCTCGCTCGGAGGCAAATCCTTTTTCACGCAAAAAAGTCTGATAATCGGAGGGATAAAAATAAACCTCATCGCCATCAAACACGACCAATTTTTCGGCTACTTCATGCAAGAAACTTTCATTATGAGATACGAGCAAAACCGCACCATCAAAGGCTTTTACGGCCTTAGTAAAAGCTTCCACGGACTCATAATCCAAATGATTGGTCGGCTCATCGAGTAATAACAAATTGACTGGCGAGAGCAGGACTTTACCCAAATTGACACGCGCTTTTTCTCCCCCCGAAAGGACTTTGATGGGTTTTTGAGCGAGTCCTCCTGAAAAGAGCAAGCTCCCCGCCACACTCCTGGCTTGGGGTTCTCCTACTTCGGGAACACTCTGTAATTCTTCGAGGATGGTTTTATGCGCGTCGAGCTTATCGACATTAGACTGTCCCATATAGCCGATATGCGTATTGGGATGATATTTGAGGGTTCCGCTTTGGTGTTTGAGATCCCCATTGAGCACCTTTAGTAAGGTTGATTTCCCTTTCCCATTGGCCCCCACAATCCCGATCTTATCCCCGGGTAAAATCTCAAAACTAAGCTTTTTGAGTAAGTCATCTCCTCCTTTGTACCCAAAAACCAGATTATGGGCTTCGACCATCTTGGCGGCATTAAAATGGGCTTCACTAAAGTGAAATTTGATCGGCGGAATCTCGGCGAGTGCGGATAATTTTTCTCTCTTCTCAAGCATCTTTATACGTGATTGCACCAGTCCCGCCGACCTCGCTCCTGAGCGGAATTCTCGGATAAATTTTTCTTGTTTTGCCGTTTCTTTTTTCTGGTTTTCTCTCGTTCGTTCGTGCAGTTCTTCCTCCTTCTTGATCTGGGCATAACACTTCGCAGGAGAACCTTTTATTTTTTTAAACTGCGCCCGATGCACCGCCATGGTATGGGTCGTGATACGCTCCAAAAAAGATTGGTCATGCGAAATACAAATCAACTCCCCTTTCCAGGATTTTAAAAATCGTTCCAGCCACCGAATCGTGAGAATATCCAGATAATTGGTCGGCTCATCAAGCAGCAAGAGATCTGGCTGAGAAAGCAATAATTCGGCTAATTTGATCCGTATCTGAAACCCCCCTGAAAAGAAATCTGGCGAACGATCAAAATCATCGGTCGAAAATCCAAGGCCTGAAAGCAGTTTCTCGGCTTTCCAGATATCATGGGAGGCGGCTTGGGGCAAACTTTGAGCCACTTGATCACGGATGGTTTTTTGGTTAAAGGTCAGATGTTGATCCAGGCCGCCAATCCGATAATGTTCTGGAAAAGCCAACGTCCCTTCGTCCGGGACTTCTTGCGCTCGAATCAGTCTAAAAAGGGTCGATTTACCAGAACCGTTACGCCCGACAACCCCGACTTTTTCTCCGGGATTGAGTTGGAAATCCGCATGGGCAAAAAGCGTCTGCGTTCCAAAGGATTTCGTAAGGTTTTTAGCAAATAGCATATCAAGGCTTAGATCCCTTGATTTATAACGTAAAAGCCGTTGTGATGAAAGTACAAAACTTCATTTTCAAAGCACACAATTTCGAGAATCCCTTCTCTGCAGCCTTTGATATATAGACTTCAAGGGCTTTTCCACTGGACAAATAACCCTTTTTTCCTACTATGTGCGCACGCATGCCTATTTCCGTATCAGCTCTCGCCAAAAAACTAGAAATCGCCCCAGAAGCCGTGATGCTTCACGCGATGGATTTGGATTTTGATATACCTGAAGATGAAATGCTTCCGGACGATATTGCGAGCCAGATTCAAAAGCTCGAAATTGGAGATGAAATCACACAGTTTGAGCATCAGATGGAGGACCAGGCCGAACGTGAAATTGTAGAAAAACAAGCCGCTAAAACCGCTGGGCAAAAGAAAGTTCCCCATAAGAAGAAGAAAACAGAAGTTGAAAAAGAGCTCGAAAAGAAAATTGAAATCGTCCAGGAAGCCGATGGAACCATCATCCTTCCTAGTCACTGTAGTGTGCGAGAACTCGCGACCAAAATTGGAAAACCGATTCCACTGGTTTTGATCAAACTCAAGGCTAATGGTGTCGTGGCTAATCTCAAACAAGAAGTGGATTATGAAACGGCGGCCATCGTGGCGACTGATTTGGGCGTCAAAGTAAAAAAAGAAGCTGCAGAACTAACCAGTGAAGACCTTTTCCATGGGAATCTAGCCGATCTCCTCAAAGATGAGGAAGTTGAACATTTAGAAGAACGTCCCCCGGTAGTGTCTATCATGGGACATGTGGATCATGGGAAAACTTCTATTTTGGATTATATCCGAAAAGCTAGTGTCGCCAGTGGCGAAGCCGGTGGAATCACTCAAAGTATTGGAGCCTATCAAGTCAAAACCAAAGACCATCAAATCACTTTTCTCGATACACCAGGACATGAAGCCTTTACTAAGATGAGGGCTAGAGGCGCCCGAGCCACTGATATCGCTATCTTGGTAGTAGCCGCTACAGAAGGCCTCAAACCTCAATCCATCGAAGCTATTGCCCACGCCAAAGATGCTGGAATCCCTATCATCGTGGCCATCAATAAAATGGACTTGGCTGGAGCCAATCCAGATCTCGTGAAAGGTCAACTAGCCGAACATGACGTCTCCCCTGAGGACTGGGGCGGTGATGTCCCTTGTATCCCGGTTTCGGCTAAAACGGGTGATGGGATTGATAAACTTCTCGAAACTATTTCTATCGTAGCCGAGCTCCAATCACTCAAAGCCAATCCGGCTCGAAGTGCTATTGGTACGGTCATCGAATCCAGCATGGATAAACGATCTGGTATCTCTGCTACTATTCTGATCAACACGGGAACCCTCAAAAAAGGTGATGCTTTTGTGATTTACGACCAAAATGGAAAGATCCGCTCCATGAAAGACTATCAAGGAAAAGAGGTCGACGTGGCACCACCTTCAACGCCCGTTCAAATCTCAGGATTCTCACATCTCCCCCAAGTCGGAGATCTCCTCCAAGTCATGGAAAATGACAAAGTAGCTCGCCGGAAGGCTGAAGAAGTAGCGTCTATAGTACATGAAACCGAACTTGCCAAAGAAAAAACTATGTCGATCGAAATTTTGCGACAAAGAATCGCTGAAGGTAAACTCGATCAGATCAAAGTGATCGTAAAAGCTGATAGTAATGGAACGCTTGAAGCGGTCGTCAGTGAACTAGAAAAAGTGAAAGTAGAGCATGCTGCAGTCAAAGTCATCTATTCTGGAGTCGGTGAAATATCCGAATCAGACATTATGCTCGCTTCTTCTGGCGATGGTATTGTGGTGGGATTCAACAGCAAAGCCCCTGGTAGAATTGGTAATTTGGCCCGTCAAGAAGGGGTTCAAATCCTCTCTTTTGATGTGATTTATCATCTAGTGGAGAAAATGCAGGAAATCTTGGAAGGCAAATTATCAGCCACCGAAGCCGAAGAAATCATTGGTGTCTTTACGGTCAAAGAAGTCTTTGCGGCCAACCGAAAAATGGCAGTACTCGGAGGCGAAGTCCTGTCTGGAAAAATGCGAAAATCTGGAAGAATCCGCCAATATCGAATGATCGAAAACGAAGTTACTGAAAAAAACGAAGAAGGCGAAGATATTACCAAAAAGGTAAAAGAACGAACCCTTATGGGCCACGCCAAAATCGATACCGTCCAAAAGGGTCAAGATGTCGTCAATGAAGTCAATGAAGGAGCTGAATGTGGGATGAAAGTCGAACACAGTAATCTCGTCTTTGAAAAAGGTGATGAAGTGGAGCTTTATGTGGAGAAACACTAGTAGTATTAAGTAGTAGGTATTAGGTATTAAGGGGTTTCTTGATACTTAATACTTGATACCTAATACTCAGTTAAATGCTTAAGAAGACTGTTGTCGGTATTTGCGGCGGCCCCAGCTGTTGCCAGGTCAATCAAAAGCTCTGGAAATTGTCAGAAGACTTAGATCCTGAGGTTTTTAAAGTAGAAGAAGCCCAATGCTTGGGACTCTGCGAACAAAGCCCCAATATCCGAATAGATGACCCAACGACCGGAGAACGGGTGAAGCACGAAGGCGTGGATGGGGAAAAATGGGACATAATAATCAACTAAACAATATTCAATATTCATGTGTACTGGAACGCATCACGAAACTCAATCTCGTGCCTATTGATTATTGAAGTATTGAATATTGGGCTAAGCTACTCCCTCCGAAGTAGCCCATCCCATAGGATCGGCCTTGAATCGTTCCAAACTTTCTCGCTCTGCCGAATTTATCTTACCAGCCGCTTCAAGTGCCGTAACAATCTCATGATAATTGGTCAATGGATGGAGCTTTATCCCGGCTTTTTTAGCATTTTCCTCCGCCAAAGGCGTACTCCAACTAAAGATAGCCAAAATATCAGTCACCGTCGCTTCAAGTTCCTTTCTCAAGGCTTCGGCTGATTTTATGGAGGATCCCGCCGTCGAGATGGCGTCCTCCACTACGAGTATTTTTTGATGATGCTCTCCTCGTCCTTCTACCATTTTGCCAGCGCCATGACCTTTGGGTTTTGACCTGACATAGAGCATTGGTTTATCGAGAGATTGTGCGACAAAAGAAGCCCAAGGGATCCCTGCCGTAGCAGTTCCTGAGATGATATCACTCTCTAAATGATGATCCTCTATGTAGTCCAAAAAAGCTTCAACTACGGCGTCTCTCGCCTCTGGAATGGAAATGAGTTCCCTAGCATCACAGTAAATTGGAGAAAGAATCCCAGATGTCCATTGAAAGGGTTGTCGAAAAGAGGTCCGCACGATATCGTGCCCCACTAAAACGTCCGCAATTGATTTCATAAAGAAATGAGTTAAATTCAACCTAGATATTACCCGGTTTGGATCGTTAAGACAATAAAATTTTCCCCTTATACTTTTTTTACACGTTTAAGCATCAGTATCTGTTACTTTATCTTCTTGATCAGAATTTTTAAAATTCTCTCCGGCTACAAACCTTGTATCCTTAACCATGGCATGATCGGTGTGGATGGATGGCACGACTATAGCTGATTTATCAAGGGTTTTCACGACTTCAGGAATATTGTTTGGATCGATGATCGCGGATTCATCCTCTGGCATGGATTCGAGCATTTTATCCACCGCTTCGCTTTGTCCAATCCCCAGTCTGGCCTCGATCTCCGCATCGACAAATTCTTTCTTACGGCCATGTTTGACCCGACTATAACGCTTGATGATATCCGCAATTTTTTCACTTTTCTTCTCGGGTTCATAGATGGTTTCCATCGAAAATGGTCTTGAGGGGGAATTGTTAATATTGAGTTTTAAGTACGCTTTATAGTTAGAAATACTTAAAATATCTTGTTGAGATAAGACTGGCGCATATTCTTTTTCAAGGTATTCAGCATCATCAGCTCCTACTTTGAAACTGACCATCGTCCCAACATTCCCAAACACCGCATCGCGGATCTTGCTATCTTTTTGACCGATCGCTACCCCTCCCGGAGATTCTGTAAGTTGTGCAATATACTGATGGGCCATGGTGAGATTGAGCCTATATTTACGAGCTTCCGAGAGAATAGTAGCAAAGGTATCGGTCGCAAAATTTTGGAACTCATCTACATAAAAGTAAAAATCTTTCCGATCTCGTGCGGGGATATCTACCCGCCCCATAGCGGCTTGATTAATCTTAGAAACAAAAATAAGTCCCAAAAGCTGAGCATTGATCGAACCTATTTTCCCTTTCGAAAGATTCACCAAAAGAATTTTACCATCATCCATCATCTCCCGGATATTGAAGGCTGACTTAGTCTGCCCGATGATATTCCTCATGGTGGTATTGGTCACGAAAGGACCAAATTTTGAGGTAAAATACGGGATCATTTCTTGTTTTTCTCGGTCTCCAGTTTGTGCCATTTCATGTTCCCAAAAAGCTCTCACCACGGGATTTCTGACTTTAGATACTTTGTATCTTTGAAAATCATCATCGATGAAAAGTCTCGGGATGTCGATCAGCGTCGCGCCTTCATCTTGATCGGCCATCAGCGTCAAACATCCATTTCTAAAATAATGCTGGATGCGTGGTCCAAAGATCTCATTTCCAAAAAGCTTGATAAAGATTTCCATCGCATCGAGCGAAGCTCGGTCCTGTTGTTCAGGGGTTTTGGCCTCAAGCATATTGAGCCCCATAGGCCGCTCACTGTCAGAAGGATCAAACACCACGACGTCTTTCGCGCGCTCTTTGGGGATACACTGCAAACAATCTTCGATCAGATCACCATGTGGATCTATGACACAAACCCCTTCATTTTGTTCGATGTCTTGGACGGCCATATTCCAGAGTAATACCGATTTCCCAGAACCGGATTTCCCGATGATATAGCAGTGTCTGGTCCGGTCTTCTCGCATAAATTTGACCGGCTTGACGATCCCTCGATACACGGAATTTCCCAGGGTGATCCCCTCTATAGGAAGATTGATGGGGGGTGGTAAAACTTTGTAATCAAGCCATTTGATGGTCGGTATTTTGTTGTATCTGGCGTCGGGAAAATGGTACATCGTCGAAAGCTCTTCTGGCACGAGCAGTGATCGACGCTCCAAGAACGCCGAAAGACGATGCCGAAAATTGTGTTTCATAATGGGTGCATTCACCCCATTTAGAAAAAATATACGACGATTTTGTAAAAAATTACGACCTTTCCCTTTAAACGCATTGAAGGCCACAAAGATGCCATTGAGAATGTCCTGCACTCGGACCTCGCCTTCTTGTGAGGAAGCCATAACTCGGACCACGCAATCAAAGCCTGATTGGATCGATTTTTCTCCGATGGATTTAGCAATCTCTTCATCTGATTGCAGCATCCTCACGTAGCTATCGCCGTCCTTCGCTCCTGGCGCATTATTCCCAATACTGTCGGTTTCGGCATCATAGCCGGTGAAGAGAATCTTGAAAGGCATCCACAAAACGCTTAGCACCGGCCCAAGAATCGGAATATTAATGCCCCAATCTTTTTTCCCCTTAAACATTGCGGTCCCTTTTTTTTGTGCTTTTTTTTGCCAACGATCCCCGATAGGATGGATCACGATTTGTATGGCAGCTTTCTCTGTTTTTTCAAGTTTTGAAAAAGCATTGGAGACGATATTGAGCGGATCATCCTCAATCTGTTTGTAGGTTTGAATCGGATACCAATATCCACGACGCAAAAACATGAAGTATCCATTGGTTTTGTAACCCTTTTCATCCAAATCCATCCGCTTCTCCTTGGGAACGACTTCTACCTCCGCCGAATCATAAAAAGAAGTGATCTGTTTTTGGATAATTTTCTGATAATATGGGTCACAAACTACCACAAAAGAAAGTTCTCGGCGTTCAAACTGCAACTCAAAAGAAATCATCGGTTTCCCCCAAATCGTTCGCTTGGCGAGGATGTTGTAGAGATTCATATCTCGCGTCTCATGAAGCGCCCGAAAAAGCTGTTCCGCTTTCCCAATTTGTTCGTGAAAATCTTTTTCCGTTCGTTTTTCATTATCGAGTTTCGAATCATTTCTCGGCAAAGTAATCTTGAGATGTACTAGATCAGCCGATTCCTTTTTTCTATGAAGATATCTCAGGAACCATATCCCAAAAAACACCGAAACCATACAGAGCAAGCCCAAAAAGGCCCACTGATACCAAGTCAGGTCAGCGGCGATCTTCCAGAGTATTTTTTTGAAGTCTTGCATGAGGGATCAAAATTTCCCTTCATTATACCACAAAAAGCCCTTTTAAACAACCCTTTCTCAACGGATGACGACTGGATTACTCGTGATTCCTGAGAATCTATATCCCGTGAACCAATCAGTTGTTGAAGCCGAATGAGGACTGCCTGAATTATCAGACCAGACAAAATTCGCACCACTAGTTTTTACCTGGCTCAAATTGCCTTTGCCGTACACGGAATCTCCCAGAATTTGGACGGTCGCACTCGGATTACTCCCTGGCAAATCATCAAGAGCGACTTGAAGAGTAAAGGTGTAGGTTTGACCGGGCGGGATATTGAGTCCGCTACTGTGATCAAATTTGACCGTATTGCCCGAAGCTTGAACCGGGGCAAATCCAACACCATACTCTTGTCCATTTGAAAATTGTGTCAGTGCGAAATCTCCCGTCGAAATGCTCCCTCCCGCAAACTGTGTCTCACTTGGGTTAACGATAAAGCTCATACGCCCCACCGAAATATAGCTGGTAGAGGGATTGCTGATATTAAATCGAAAGAGTGGGGCTAAATTTCCAAAAGCCACAAGCGGTGGTTGTGATCCTGCCGCACTTATACCTCCTGAACCCCCACTGATGGTAAAGGTTTCCGAATCAATATCTACAATTTTGGAAGTCACCGTATTACCCGTAGAGTAGCTATAAGCATCGATATCGGCGTTATCAATCATAAGTTTAAATTGATTACTACCACTGGTGTTACGGATGGGATCACTCAGATAAAGTCTAAAACTCAAAAGTGATTGATTCCCACGATCAATGATGATCGCTGGACGAAAATTAAAGACGGCTTTCCCGCCCGTAAATCGAGAACTTTCAAGCACTTGTCCCGTAGCTTCATCGATGACCTCGAGTTTGTTGGACCAACCATCAACCCCCCCATTACTGAGTACTTCTCGAACGGTGATATTGTTGATTTGAATATCATCATAGTTGGCTTGTAATCGGAGGGCTAAAACTTTTTCAGAAGATCCGGCTGAAAGATTTTTTCCAAAAATATTGACGGTCGTGTTCCCGGCTACGCTGGGCGTTTTCCCGGGCTGCGCCCCTGGAGTAGGCATAAAGCTCACAAACTGCGATGACTTGTTACCACTGATCCGATAATTGGCGGGTCGACCGCTAAATTCGGTCGTGACTTCGGCATCTTGCACCACCAATCGCAATGAGCCAGAACGTCTTGGTAGTCGACTCGTATCTCTAATCCCCAGACTCACGGCCAAAGATTTTGACTCCCCTTGTGCCACGCGAGCGCCTTGGATGGAAACCGTAATATCACCACTGCCGCCAAAATAAACTTGCTCCCCTTCAATATCCAAAAAGAAATCGGAGAAATCAATAAAAACTCCTTGGCGGTCTTGTAAAGCAAACTTCAGTTTGCGCAGTTCATATACCGGCGGAAGGGTGTTTCTCACGGCGGAGGCATTATTGGTAAATCCAATTTGAAATATAGGGGTCGTGAGTTGATTCCCCTCTATAAAATCACGATCGATCGTCAAAGGACGCACCGTGATAACTGGATCTGCATAATCCGTCGAATTGGTCGACAAAGTCGTGGTCGTAATAGTGGGCGCACTATCGTATCGAGATCCAATCTGGCGCGTTTTGGGTTGACGATATCGAGAATAGTTTCCCAACGTATTACGCGTAGAAGCCCTGTAGCCTGTAGATCTCCGAAT
The DNA here is from genome assembly GCA_036525565.1 of Candidatus Altimarinota bacterium. Classification (GTDB taxonomy): domain Bacteria; phylum Patescibacteriota; class Gracilibacteria; order UBA4473; family UBA4473; genus DATDAE01. The sequence goes on along the minus strand of DATDAE010000121.1, from coordinate 4,607 downwards.
GGTATTGGTATAAGGATCTCTCAACGTATTATAACGAGAACTACTGTAGGGCGAAATATAAGTATACCCATCAGTATAAGATGAAGACGTGGTGTACGGGGAACGGGTAGGCGTATAATTGGTCGTGTTGTTGAGACTAGTAGGGGAAATCACACGATACCGATTGGTGATCACCGGAGACTCGTATCCCCCACTCCCATATCGGTCATTACGATCACTCAGCCGCCGCAGGTAACTGGGGTACCGTACGCCGGTATTGTATCGAGGTTGAGTGGTCGTTTCATAATATGGTGGATAGACATTATAAAGCCAATTTGTTGCTGCTATAAGCGACTCCTGATCAAGCGCTTGAGCGGTTTTCCCAGTGGGCATTAAAGTTAATACTACCAACGATAGCCAAAGGTTTCTAAAATTTCTCATGAGATGTTTATGTTTAAGAATCGATCATCACACACTAATTTCAATTACTATTACGCATCGGAATTTTACTTTCTTTCAGTTTTTTGGGCAAATACTAAAAAAAACATTTTCATGCCCGTGTATAAGCCTTTAAATCAACATCAATAAGGACCTCGAATCAATTCTATTCGAGTGCTTTCTGGGTATATTCCTGCAGATGAAAAACGGTTCAATACCCGTGAAGTAGCCCTTGAAGTCGTTCTCGATAGATATCTCAATGGCGAAGACGATGGTGGTATATATCGAACCCCGTACTGCTTCTCATTATTCGAATAATCTTGGACATAATCCCTTGAATACACACTAAAAGGTAAATTGTCATCATAACTCGCTTCTCTCAAGATTTTTCGTCTCATACTACGAGCGGCTTCGGCGTACTTTGAATAGTTATAATATTCTGGTTCATAATTATTTTGGTTCCGCGCACGAATATGCGGGAAAAAAAGTGGATCGTTGTAGGCATACTGGCTACGGATACGATTGGTCGGGAGTGGATCATCATTACGACGATTCGCCGAAAGCGTCCTCACGGGCGCAGTGGGTTGAAAGTTTTTGTAGCTATAGACGGGAATCCGTTCTACCGCTGAGACTTCAAAGGAAATCCCAAGCAGAGATGTGAGCAAACCAATCCAAAGTAAGTATCGCTTCATTTGATACTCTTATAACACAAAACAGAAAAAATGCAATAGATTTGTTATCAGAAACTTAAATCCGGAAGTGGCGCATTTTGTACTTCTGCCTCTGGGTGGTTTACTTTCAAAAACTCAAGATCATCAGGATCGAACCGCTTGTATTTGCGTTCCCACTGCTCCCCATCAAATACAGCGATCCCCGAAAATTCTAGGAAGAGATCGTGATCATAATATCGGATGTATTTAATCTTTTTTGACATACCAAACGGTATTGTAAGTAATAATAGTAAAAAGACAAAGAAAGACCGACCTCCTTCCGGGGGGCCGGTCTTAACTTTCATTTATTATTTTAATTATTGCGCAAAGCTTCGGAAAGAATCAAAAATTCGTTTAGAAGCCTTGATGTAGTAAGGCGCTTCGTCATATTCAACACGAGTTTGAATCATGTAGATTCGTCCATCAACGCCCACCGTATAAAATCGAGTGTAGTACCATACGGTTGACCCCATTTCTCGAGCTACAAAAGATTCCATATACGTTCTCGTTTGGATCTGAGCATTGAGCACCGTGTCGTTCCATTGTCCTTGTCGAACCACTTCACTTACAAGACTCAGTTCACCCGGACCAGCTACAGCGAGATTGTTTTCCGCTTTTGAGAGTTTGATCCCACAAGCATCAAAGTTGTAAACATGATCACAGACATCAGCGTCGAATTTTTTGACGATAACTTCAAAATTATTATCAGGATTCACGAACATATAAGGATTTTCTGAAGCCAAGAACCACCCCAAAGGAGCCCACATAGAGAATTCGCTATTTTCAAAGGTTTCAAACTTGATCACATCTGCTCCTGCTGGTTCCACCGAAGCTTTGAATCGTTCAGGCGCTTGTACTTTGGTTTGATAATAACCAAGACGCTTAGACATATGACGTTCCGTGTAATTCCCATAATATTGTCGTTGTTTCGAGTAATTATTACGAGTATCTAATTTATCGTAGCTAATATTTTGTCGACCCTTCATATATTTACCATTCATGGCTTTGTAATCCTCTGATCCTTCTTCCCATTCTCGTCCGATAGGAGCATTTACTGGTCGAAGCCCTGCTTTTTGCTCTGCAAGTTTATGACTTTTCTGATAGAGATATTGATGATAGCGAAGCCGTGAAGCATCTACCAAAGAGAGTACAGAACCTCCAAGGAGGATAAGGCCAAGACTGAGTGAGATTGTTTTTTTCATGACGAGGGAAAGAATAAAAATAAATTAATTATTGAATGGGAGAAGCATACGGATCATTTTTGAAACCGGTTTGAAATCGGAATGATTCGAAAACTTTGTGCATATAAGTAGTCGCACTTACTTCGTGTCTTGGAAGGGCTACCCCTTCGATTCGCACTAATTTACCGGTGTTAGGATTGATCAGCGCCATCACGAAATAGATGTTTCCATCTCGTCCCACAAAAGTTTCTCGATAAGTAAGCTGATAAGAAAAATCACCAATCATCGTCTGTCTGAAAGAATAATCTTGCAAATAGAGTCGATCATTTACACCCATACCTCGACGGTATTGGTCCATAACTCCATTCACACATCGGCTAAAATTTTCTTTTCGACAAACTCCATCTTGTACTTCGTAGACTCGGAAAGCGAGTGACGTAGTACTTGATCTAAAGATACCATTGGCATCTGATGCGAAATTCGCAACATTATCAAAATCAAAACTAGATCCTGGAACAAGCGCTTCTTGAGCTACTTTTGGGGCACTATATTGCTTATAATCTTCTGGATAAGTTCGATACAGTTCTGGTCGAAAATAACGACGACCTCTCCAGATACGTTTGATATCTCGGGTTGAGCTTACAGGCGCTGAAACAGTACCTCTTTGGTTGGTGGTGACATTGGGAATATTGTCTGCGATAACTCGATCCCGATCGTTTAGACGATAAGAAGTAGGTCTGTGTTTTGCTCCATATCGTTGAGCATTGTAGCTATTACGATATTGCTGATACCGTTGTGCGGTAGCTGATACGCCAACCATACAGGTTCCGATAAGAGCAAATAGTCCAAAAGCGATAAAGATTTTTTTCATAAAAAAAGGGGGGTATTAGGGTTTAAAAGAAAAACCAATAATTCATCAACTACCTTTTGGATTAAAGGTAATTAATTTATTTTTTGGCTTTCTTTTTGTTTCGTTTGTAAACTTATAAATAAAAACGATTAATTGTCAAAAGTTTTTTACTCGCCAGCTCGGATATGCTGATAAACCGTTTGGGCCAAGAAAGGCGCCATAGTCGTAGTACCGGTATTGGTACCACCATCCACACAACAAACCCCTCCACTGGCTAATGTGTAAACTTGATTGATCGGTCGATCATCCAGTGAGAATGATCTCACGCATGTGGCATTACTTTTCACTGGATGATCGACCCAGCTGCAAGAGCTTTTTCATAAAAAGAACCTAAATACAATCGAGCCACACGCTCATTTTCCCCGTCCACCCTATCCATATTTTCTTGGTCCCAGGTAAACGGATAACCGCCTACATACATATAGCCTCCTCCAAGCGCCAAATAGGGCGTCCCTTTTTGAGGATGGGTATACGGCGTAAGATTGACGTCTACTATCGGATACTGCTGCGAGCCTTCGCGTCTTTGGTCTCCGTGGATTTTGACCGGAAGGGTGAAGCCTTCTGGTTTTGGCAGGAGCATCCAACGCCCAAGCACGCCCCCAATGTGGGGTTCGACCGGTGTATTTTTCCAAAGGGCTGAACCATAGGCCCCGGTATGAAAACTAAAATGATCCGCTTCTATATCCTGCCCCCCAGATCTGATAGCTTTTATCACATCACGATCCCCAAAAACTATATCATCTACTTCATGATCCCAAAAATAAGCAACCCCTCGATTTTGCAGATAATTTAACATATTCCGGAGCACGCTCTTGATATTGAATGTAATACCAGGCGCTTCAAGCCCTCCAGCTATGAGCCCTTTATCGACCGCTTCCCTAAAAGCCGGATGCCGAGACAAAACCTCATCTTTATCCAGTACGCGATGCAAAGCTTTGTATTTTGTATGCAGCCGCACACTATGATCCAGAAGGTCTTGGTTGTCATAAAACCTAGCAATAAAAGGGCCATTTATATCCGTTTCTTTGAAAAACTCAGGATGAACGGAAAGGAGTTCTTGCCAACTACCAATGGAGAGCTTGTTTCCATCTACATAATGCTCAAAATCCTCAGCAATTTTTTCTTTTAATTTTCCATAAGAAGCTCTATTTCGAATCCATCGTTGTTCTGCTTCCGAATAGTTTTTGAGGGCGGTTCCTAACCACCCCCCCTCGACGACCGTCTTTGAAAAGGCACTGGTCATATCCGGATACATGACACTTTCCCCCAAATAAGGATGCCCTTCAAAGGTCGTAATAAATTGCCCTAATTCTCCATCCCACGTGGAAGCATAAAACTCGCCTTGGCCTCCTCGGGGGTCTGGACCTTTGGCATAAAGGCTCACCTGGT
>DATDAE010000120.1:0-3173 GCA_036525565.1 Candidatus Altimarinota bacterium | reverse complement strand
GATAAGGCGCCTTTTCTTGATTAGAAGTATCGGTGGCATCACGCCTCAACGCAAGCTTTTCTGTCTCGTCTAGAGTAAGTCCGAACCTTTCACATATCCGATCCAAAAGAATTTCAGCCGCGAGCTGACCATTAACTTTTTGTTGATGTTCAGCTTCTCCGGAACTCATGACACCCGCTCTAATTTCAACATCGATCTTTGCTAAATAAACTTTCAGCGCTCCTACCGCTCTCATGGCTTCTGTTTTACTATTGATCGAATCCACCGTCCCAAAAATTTTCGTCTCCGGGAAATTACTAAGATCATAGGTTTCTCCTCTGACAATGACCTTCTCCATAGGCTCCCTCTGAAGCTCCACTCCATCGCCGCCTTCCCGATGATCATCATAGCCATAAATTTCGGATCCTCCCATTGATATAAGTGTTTAAAACAATACTAAACGATGTATCATTTTACACGAAAAGAGAGAAATTATCAAGGGCGAATATATAAGGTATTACTAAAAAAGTGTAAGAAAAATAGAAGTTTGAACGTACTATGAATTGAACGAGGATTTCTCCTTTTTCAAAAACCCTTTTCCTAATCCTTTCTCATCATGCAATACCCCCTATTTTTTCGTCGGACCTTCCAGGCTTTGATGTTATTTTTCCTTTTAGGCATGACGTGGCTCCCGTTAGCTTCGGCCCAGAGTACCTCAGGTCCTATATCGGTCAAAAATGCCACCCAATGGATCCTTCAACAAGGAGAGCGACCAAGACCCATCCAATACAATACCAGCATCCGAACTAGTCCTATAGTCCAAACCAATACCGTTCAAAGCAATACGGTTCAAAGCAAAAACACGAATTGGATAGACCCTCTTCAAGAGAAACTGGCTAACTTTTGCCACTTTGTCTCTGATCTCCGGAAAACCTTCGCCAATAACGAGGATTTTTCTCAGATTCAAAAAGATGCCATTGACGCTCGGATTTGGGATGATACCAATTGGGTAAATGAACATCGAGCTCGGAAAAATAAAATCCCTAATCAAGAAGCCTTAGCCCTTCTCCAAGACCTCGAAAAACGAGAAAAGAGTTACCAGGCTATCTTAGACGGGATGCTTGCCACTACAAAGAACACTCCCGATCAAGCACTAACTGACACTATGATCCAAGATGAAGCCTTTTCGGGTCGTATGAGAGCTCTTTTGAACGAACTCGAAACCAGTGGTATGGATGTAAGTCATTATCGAAATCTTAATGCCAACATTCGAAATAGAGTCAGACAGGTACGCAACGTACTCGAATCAAATCCTGATCGAATGGATCTACTCCGAGCACAACAAAAAGCTACCGATATCAGTAAAATCAAAGCTGAATTGGTTCGCTTCCTTGAGCAAGAACACAATCACACTCCTCACCTCAACATCCGAGAATCTTTGCTTTGGGTGATCCGAGGCGATCAATAAATTTCACTTTCCCCTCCCACTCCGTGGCCATAGAGAAAACACATGAAGTCCCGATAAGATCGGGACGTAATGTGTGAAGTTATTTCGAGGATTGGTCGGGGTGAAAGGACTCGAACCTTCGGCCTCCTGGTCCCAAACCAGGCACTCTAGCCAACTGAGCTACACCCCGTCGTCGTCGCAAGGCTACGCTAGCTCTCCGTCACCTTGCGGCGACGTCGAGAACGCTTGCCAGCTTCTCCTCTCCCCACAAAATCTTTATCATCTTACAAACTATGCTTTTGTGGGGGCCCCAAAGGGCCATGATCTTTTATCAAAAAAGAGCTCATGGACTATAAATAATTCTTTTAAAATGGCAAAACGAAATTAAGCTAATCGTCCATTTTATACACGACCGCTTCATTGGGATTTTCTGCCTTTTCAAGACACCAATCGATAAGATTACTCACCAATTCTGGAGGAAAATAAGTCAAATTAGAATGGGAAGAAAAATGCATCAAACTCGCTAAAGCATCTCCCAGGACTACCGCTGCAATAGCGGCTTTTGTAGAATCATCCATAATATTTCTGAAATAAGGCGCAAAAATATTCCCCGCCACCTTACAGTCACCACGACCAGCTTTGTATGGATTTTTGTCTGACAGCTGTAATGCTCCATATCTGGTAAAAGGTTCCGCCATTATTTTTTGAAGCTTCTTATCAAAGGGTAATCCAACCGCAATAGGCCCTTGATCTCCATCAAAAAAACTAACGGTTCCGAAAGTCCGAATCCCTAAATTCATCAAAAGTTGAGATTTCCCCCGCATATTCACAATATTTTTCACAAAACTATTCCAGAATTTCCGAATAGAATCTTCGTCTATATTTTTTGGAGCTTCTCTCTTCAATCGAGATTCAACTTCTTCATCGTTCAAAGCCAGAACGGCACTCCCGCTATGAGATCTTTCCGAAAAGGCTTCTAGATCAGCCTTAAGTGTTCCGGCCGTCGCCGAACTAGGAATTACCAACTGTCGAACATCAACACGACTATCAAATAAAGGCGTTATAAATAAACCATTATCATTAATAGTCTCTCGTTGCCTTTCTATAACCGGCATCAAAGCCTCTGCTGAAACATGTCTACTGGTAAACATCATCGTATCACCCGGTATTGGAAAATGATATCCATAACGAGGAAAAATTTCATCAAAAGCATAATCCCTATGAGTATCGGCATCTGAGAGTAAATGAGCTAAAGCTCTATCAAGAACCTGACTTCTAACCCTTGAAGTAATAATCGATAAATCAATAGGAATCCCTTTTGCTTTTTGTAAAGCCAAGAGTGTCAGAAGTGCATTGACGACATTGCCACCCGGTAAAACCTTTTCAATTTCATCAGCCCTCACGCCAAAGGATTCTTCAGTCCCATCATCTTCTATAGAGATTTGAGCCGACGGTATCCCTCTATGATCAGGATCAAGGCGCTCCACCTTTGCCCTCAACTTATTAGTTCCACAAGAAACTTTGAGCTCTTCGAGAAAAGTCTCTAATTGAGGATCATTCGCAACATCCACATGATGATCATCAACTGGAACTACTAACGCCGAATAAGATAAATCTAATGACTCACTCATAATAAAACCCCCAATCCTAAAATCTTAAATGCAACAGAGAGATGAGTAGAGTCATAAACAAATGGCACAACTCACAAAGACAGATCGGCAAGAGATCGAGTATCATCTCAATAAGG
>DATDAE010000119.1:0-14368 GCA_036525565.1 Candidatus Altimarinota bacterium | reverse complement strand
CAAGGCAGCAGACCGGCATTGAGCGCGGGATCAGAGCGAGCAATGAAAACACGTAGATATTCTGGTTTGTATTGATATTCAGCTTTCAGAAAATCCACGTATTCGGCCAAAATATTGTTGGCATCAGCCATGGTTTCGACTTCTTCGAAAAGGGGTATGACGTCAATATGTTTGAGATGAGAGGGCATCTCAAAAATTTCTTCGGTGGCATCTGCAATTTTTTGGAATTTATGCTGCAAATATATGAGCTGATCAGCCCGGCTCGTCATAGGTAGAATGACTTCAAAAAGTGGCGATTTATGAACCCCTAATTGTTCAGCGGCGTGTTCAGCGGAAATCATATTCATGAAGGCTCTAGGAAGCCGATGAGAGGGCTCTTCCCAGATATTTGGCACTCGGAAAGTGAGAAAGATATCTCGGCCCAGTTGATGCTGGGTGAAAAAATCATGATAGGTTTGAAACAATCGGTCGATCACCGCTTCATCCACAAATTTACCTTCCCAATCCCACATGTATTCCTGGACTCCGAGCTCGGAAAAACATTGATAGCATTCGGTTATCTCATCGGTATTCGAAACAAAATGCTTACCACAAAAAGGGGCCAGACTTGCATTGTCAGGGTGCTGAGTGGCCATTGTTACCGGTATTTTTCTCATAGGTTTGGGTATTTGAAACCGCAAGAATTCTAGGTATTGGAACTAAAGGAGCAAGTAATCTGCAAGCTCTTTAAGAGGCTTCTAATTTTTCTCGGAGTTCTTTGAGCGCTCGGAGTTGAATGATGCGGATATTGCCTTCTGATTTGCCAGTTACTTCCGCGATTTCTCGATTGGAAAAGTCTTGGTAAAATTTGAGTTCGAGTATTTCTCGATAGGAAGGTTTGAGTTCACCGAGATAGTCTTTAATCTTTTCGGCTTGGAGCATCTGCTGCAGTTCTAGATCGGGGGGAAGATGATGCTCATCAGTAAGGTTGTTCATGAGTGAGTCAATTTCTCCGTCCTCATCAAAACCTGCCAAAAGTTCTTTTTGTTTTCGATAATGATCAATGATGTGATTGTGGGCGAGTCGAAAGATCCAAGCTGAGAAACTAGCGGTAGCCTGAGGCTTATATAGATGAAGATTCTGGACCATTTTGAGAAAGATATCAGCGACCAAATCTTCAGTATATTCCCCACTAACGCGGAAGCTCACATACTTAAAAATACGCTCAAAAAAATAATCATAGACGACTGAAAAAGCCAACTCATCGCCTTTCTGGGCTTTGACTACGAGGTTTTCAATTTCAGGCTTCGACAAAGCTTTGGGCGTCATGTTTCGATCATACCCAAGTTCAGGTAAAACTCCAAAATTCTCATCGCGGCTAGATCATCAGTTCGTTCCTCAATTCCAGCTCGTATTAAGGGGCCCGTATTACGTATTAGGGGTTTTGAAGTTAGGCTTGTGCTATATCGTTCGTTAACCAGTTCAAACGGGAGACTTGTTTTTTTGTGAACTTTCTCGGAGATTTTTCGAATTTGCTCGCAGATATGATTTTCTTCTCCGTTTACTCCAATTGGGAGACCCCAAATCACTCGATCTATTTTTCTCTTGGAACAGATTTCGGCGAGAGTATTAAGTATTTGGTATCCAGTATTAAGGATATCTAAAGGTAAAATAACGCCATTTGTATAGATGGCGAGACCCGTGTGTTTCTCTCCATAATCAATTCCCAGAAGAGTTTCCTCTGGGGCCTTTTTCCCTGAGCTTTGATGTTCATGCTCGGTTTGGAGATTCTGAAGGAAGGCTTTGTTTTGTTTTGACATGATTTAGGGTTTTGCTTGTCCGAAAATCCACTTTACAAAGGTCCAGACTTTGGATTTATCCCCGAGATTCCAAGCGGGTTCTTCGATGAAATACCATTGATTGATACTATGAAATCGGTCAGCATATCGTCGTAATTTCCCAAAAGAATCTTCCCATCCTTTGACGTCTTTGGCGATGAGCGTGAAGTATTGAGGGGTGGCAATCGGAATCACTGGAACGAGCTCGTCAAGCTTTTGACTGAGGGCGAAAAAGTCGCTTTGAGCACCGGTGAATCTGATTTCTCCAATCATGAAATCCACGTCATCACGGGTGAGGTTGGAGAAATTGAGTTTGTTGGTTTGTGATGAGTGCCAAGAAGAGAGTGAGTCGAAATTTTCAGAGAAATCCGTTCCAAAAAAGAGGATATCATAGTCCCTGGTTTTGAGGGCGTCTTGGAATTCTTTTGGGTTGAGGACTTTCACATTTATTTGTACATCGAGCTGGTCCTCCCATTCACGCGCGACCGATTGAGCCATCCTCGAATAAACCGCGGGAGACGTAGAGGTTACCATGTTGAGAATGACCGGATTTCCACCAACGCCATCGGTTCTAATCTGAAGATCACGACTGTAGGGGAATCCGGAACTCCTTAGTATTTGTCTGGCTTGTGTGGCATTTCTGACTTGAAAACTGGTCTCAATGCCCTCAAAGAAAAAGGGAGATTCAATCCTTTGCCATCCTTCTTCTTTTGCGAGCAAAGACTCTTTGTTTACCGCCACGTAGAGGGCTTTTCGGAGGGCAAGTTTTTGCGCTATGGGTTTGTCGAGATTAAAAAATATGCCGAGATATCGGGGAAGGATATAAATCTTTTTTTCATATTCCGTAGAGAGCTGGCTTTGAATCACTTTTTCAAATTGAGAAGGAATTTTAGAAATCACGGTGCTTTCGTTTTGGCCGGCTTTGAGTTTTTCTATATCTGGGTAGACATAAAACACAAGACTACGGATAAAAGGGGCGGCGCCATAATAATCCTCATTGGGCTCCAAGAATACACGATAGGATCCGTTCCGCTCTGGAATTACGGTTTTGAGTTTATAGGGTCCGGCGCCTACGGGCTTTAAATTAAAAGCATAATTAGGGTCGAGCACCTCTTCGATGAGTGCGCCTTTAAAATATTTTCGAGGGAGGATGGGGGTGGCGAGATAACTCAAAAAGAAGACATTTTGTTCGGGGAGCGTGAACTTGATGGTTCGTTCATCAAGTACATCAATGGTGACATATTCAAAAGCCTTGTTGAGGTTCTCGTTTTGAAAATGAGGGTTTTGGATAATCTCCTCAAAAGTAAAAAGAATATCATCGATGGTGACTTTTTGACCATCAGAAAACCTAGCACTTTGTTTGAGTACCATTTCATAACTTTTCCCATCATCCCCAATACGGAATTCAGCTAAGCCATCCTCGATTTGCCCGGTTTTGGGGTTATATTCTAAAAGTCCTTCAAAGATAAGCTTGTGAAGGTCCTGATCAAACGCCGTGGCATTGGGGGCGAGTGGATTGAGATTATAAATTCGACCGACGATGGATTCGGTGTAGACGCCACCAGTGGCCGGTTGAATGCTTGAAAAAGCTTTGAAAAAACGTCCCCACAAGAAAAAGAGCCCTATCAATAGGACAAAGATCACGAGGATTATTCGGCGAGAGTACCGAGGCAACAAACCATTGGTTCGAGTACGTAGGAGTGTTCGCATTAAGACAGTGGGATAAGGTCAAAGGTCCAAAGTCTAAAATACAAATAAATCTCAAAATATAAACTTTCAATATTCATACTTTATTGGTTCTTAGTGTTTGGTTCGTGCTTCTTGAGGCTTAAGCCAGCATGAAGTAGATGCCAGCGCCTACGAAGAGGAGCGCCAAGATGATGGTGGCTTGATGGAGGACTTTTTCTGCACCTCGTCGAGTTTGTACCATTTCATCTCCTGCATCTTGTCCCATCATAGAACCCAGCGAAGAATTTTTGTTTTGTAATAAAACCACGATGATGAGAAGCACTGATACTACCGCAAATAAAATTTGATCCATGTCGTTTTTTATCGTTAAGACATGGCCGAGTATAGACAAACTTGTCAACTTGGCAACTTTACGGAATCAGTATCATCACAATGGCCATAAAGAAGCCTACGATAGGATAAAGTGTCCAATCAGCAAACTCTATGGCCACGCCTATATCGAGGATTTCAAGACTTTTTTCGAGGAGCCAAAGCATGGCAGCGTTAATCACAAAAGAGAAGAGCCCAAAAGTCAGAAAGTTGATCGGGGCGGTTACGGCTTTGGCGATAGGCTTGACGATGGCCATAATGAGACTAAAGAGGATCGTGATGAGCGCGTACCCTTTCCAGCCCCCTACTACGGTAAATTTTTCAACGAGTAAGTATTCATCCAGGAGGAAGAAAACAAGACCGAGGAAAACGAGATGTAAGATGAGACGTTTTATCATGCTCTTAGAAAACTTAAGAACTTGGGAACTTAAGAATTTGAGAATTAATTCCTAAGTTCTCAAGTTTAAGCGTATTTGTATTTTTATTTGAATCAAGCGCCAGTTCTCAAGTTCGTCGCCAAATGCTCTATCATTGCTACCGTCTGCTCCCAACTCAGGCATCCATCAGTGATAGAGCACCCAGGCGTTAAGTCTTTCATGGACTGGGCTTTGTTGAGATCTTGCTTGCCACCATGGATAAAGCTTTCGGCCATAAAACCTTTTACATGTTTTTGAATCTGGGGATTCTTTTTCATAGTGGCAAGGACTTCTTGGAGTACGACAGGTTGTCGATGGTGGTCTTTTTTGCCGGAGAGCGGATCTATGGAGTTTTCATGGGAGAGATCGAGAATGATGCTTGGATTTTGTACTTTTTGTTTTTCCATGAGTGCTATCGTCTTTTCGATAGAAGCTTGATTATAATTGGATTTACCATTGCCGCCTCTCAGAATCATGTGAGCATGTGGGTTTCCTGAAGTTTGAATTTGTTTACGATGAAGAGCAAATACATGTGGATTTTGAGCGGCTACGATAGAATTTACCCCTTTTTCTATGTCCCCACTGGTGGGGTGTTTGATCCCGACAGGGTGCGGTATCATAGAGGCGAATATCCTGTGCTCTTGATCTTCGCTCGATCGGGCTCCTATGGCAACCCAAGAAAGTAGATCTACGAAATAGCCATCATTGTGGGTAAAAAGAGCTTCGTCAGCCATGGGGACTCCTAATTTGAGAACCTCGAGCATCATAGATCGACAATAGGTGATACCTTTCTCAAGATCAGATTTCTCGAAGGGATTTGGTTGTGTGAGGGGACCAAGCCATCCGATCGTGGTTCTGGGTTTTTGGAGATAAGTTCTCATAACAATCTTGAGTGTTTTTTCATGTTTTTTAGTCAAGACGCCCAGTTTTTCCGCATATTCGATGACGCTCCGAGAAGGCCAAGCCGAACAAGGTCCAACAATGAGGATTTTCCGAGGATCGGAACCTTCGAGAATGTTGACAATATCTTGTCTATCTTGAAGTACTTTCTCTTGAATTTCTGGCGAAGCTGGGAGATCTCGGATAATGAGGTCAGCGGGGGGAAGGTTTTTTTCGATAACGTAAGACATGTGAGGGGGGATGAGCAAAATTTAAAAAAAATCCCTTTCATTTTTGATGAAGGGAGGATCTATTTAGGGCAAATACTATTTTGACACTAACGGACCACCTTCACCTTTTGAAAAAGGAAAAAGAAATAATATCCGAAGAAAAAGTATAAAATATTCTGCATAAGACCTCTCAAGTGTAGAAAACCGAGGCGTTGTGTCAAACTAAATGTGTTTGTTCGTTTTTTATCTTTATTTTGACTTAACAGTAAAAATAGCTATAAACTTTAGTTAACCTACTTACCTATTTATTCACTTCTTATTTACCATGGGTCATCCTAGATTGCAGCGGACGTTGCGCCAGCTTCGAGGTTTTGGAGCACAAGGACTTCCTTCGGAGGAGCAAGTGATCAAAGCTCCAGATGGTCATTATTGGAAAGGGCGTGCGGGGCGTAACCGTACTTGGGGTTTGCGTAAAAACCACGAGGCCAGTTTCAATTTTGAGACGAATATTTATCATGCTCAAGATCCGGAATACGGAGCCTAGCGGTTTATGATAAGCGGGGGGTATAGATAGAGTGGAAAAGTTTTCCGCTGTGTTTTTTTAGAATGGATTTATTTTATGAAATACTTACCTTAGTTTCACATGGAAGATAAAGCACAAAACTTAGTAGATCAATTTGAAGCACTGGAAAAGCAATTGGCCGATCCAGGGATTTATAGTGACTTAGAAAAATCTGCGAGCATTGCGCAAGAACGGAAGGCGCTTTTGCCTAAATATGAAATAGCACTCACGTATTTGAAGTTGTTGCAGTCGAAAACAGATTCGGAAGATATACTCAAAACAGAAAAAGATCCTGAGATGATTGAGATGGCCAAAGAAGAGCTGGAAATAGCCAAAGCCGCCTTTCCAGAAACCGAAGAAGCGCTACGTTTGGCTTTGATCCCCACTGACCCCAATGATAATAAAAATGCTATCGTGGAAATTAGAGCTGGAGCCGGGGGAGACGAAGCCAGTCTTTTTGCTGACGAGATTGGGCGAATGATTTTGCGATGGGCCGAGAAAAATGAATTTAAAAATGAAGTGCTGTCAGCTTCTGAAAACGAAGCTGGAGGTATCAAAGATATGATTTTTAGAGTAGAGGGGTTTGGGGCTTATGGTAAAATGAAATATGAATCAGGTGTACATCGGGTACAAAGAATCCCCGTTACAGAATCCCAAGGGCGAGTGCATACTTCGGCTATTTCGGTTGTGGTGCTTCCCGAGGTCGAGGAGACGGATATCGAGATCAATGAAGCGGATGTACGCGTGGATGTGTTTCGTAGTTCGGGATGTGGGGGTCAATCGGTTAATACCACCGATAGTGCGGTTCGTCTTACACATGTGCCCACAGGGATGGTAGTGACGTGCCAAGATGAGAAATCTCAACATAAAAATAAAGCTAAAGCTTTTGGAGTGCTTCGTGCCAGACTCAATGCGATAGAAGAAGAGAAGAAACAAAAAGAGCTTGGGGAAAAACGTTTAGCGCAAATCGGATCGGGAGACCGGAGTGATAAAGTTCGTACCTATAATTTCCCACAAGACCGGGTAACCGATCATCGTATCGGTCAAAACTTCTCCAATATCCCTGGGATCATGGAGGGGAATATCGATAAAATCGTTGAAGCCCTTTCTATAGAAGAGCAGAAAATGTTTACGAGTTGAGAAAAATTTGCCTTTTTATAAAATTCTTGGCACAATGCTCGTACAACATTTGATGATGCTTTATCATCAAGTGTTTTTTCTTACGTAAAAATTGTACATGCAAACTCCGTTCCAAGCCGCCGTCAACCAGCTCTGTGCTGAAAAGAATCTCGATAAAACAGTCATTATAGAGGCCATCGAAAAAGCGATTGCACTCGCCTATAAGAAAGACTTCGGGACTCCGGGGCAGATGATCAAAGTCCACATCGGCGATGATATTTCTCAGATGCGGATTTTTGAAGAACGAGAGGTTGTGGAAAAAGTAGAAAATATCGAACGAGATATCACGCTCAAAGAAGCTCGAGTCGTTCGTCCAGATGCTAAACTTGAAGACATTGTTTATGTACCAGTAGAACACCATGAAAATTTTGGACGTATTGCCGCTCAAGCCGCCAAGCAAGTGATCACTCAAAAAATACAAGAAGCCGAACGAATGATGCTTTTTGAAAAGTTTAAAGACCGAGAAGGACAACTCCTCACGGCACGGGTTCAAAAGGTAGCGAAAGATGCGGTGCTTTTGGATGTTGATGGGGTGAGCACGATGCTCGGGTTCCGAGATCAAATTCCAGGTGAAAAATATTTCACCGGACAACGAATCAAGGTCTATCTTTCTCGAGTAGAACAAACGAGCAAAGGATCACAACTGATCATAAACCGAACTTCGCCTAATTTTGTGATTGCGCTTTTTGAGCAAGAAATCCCAGAAATGAAAGATGGACTCGTGAGCGTGGCTCGAATTGCTCGAGAACCTGGAGTGCGATGTAAGGTTGCGGTGATTTCAGAAGATTCTGGTCTGGATCCTGTAGGGGCTTTTGTCGGACAAAAAGGTTCACGGATTAATGTCGTCATGGAAGAACTAGGAGACGAAAGACTTGATGTGATTCAGTATTATGAAGATCCGGTCAAACTGCTCAAAGCAGCTCTCTCTCCTGCTAAAATTGTCAAAATTGAAATTGATCAAGAGGGAAATGATAAGCGAGCTAAGGTTTTTGTACCAGAATCTGAACGAGCTATTACGATTGGTAAAAAAGGTCAAAATATCAGGCTTGCCGGAAATTTGGTAGGGATGCAAGTTGATGCGGTTACCTATGATGGGCCGATCGAAGACGCACAAGAAGATGCTCCCGAAAAAGAAAAAGCCGCTCGAAAAGATGTCGATGAAGAAATCGGGATCAAAGAACTCAAAGGCGTTGATCCAGAAGTTATTGAAATCCTCGAAGAACTAGGACTTTCTCAAGTAAAACAGTTTGAAGGTCTCAAAGCCGAAGAACTGGCCGAAGTTGGAATTACCTTTGACCAGGCTAAGGCTGTGGTCAAGGCGGTAGACAAATATTTGAAGAGCTAAACAATGTTCAACGAGACAATATTCAATATTCATGATCAAACTCTGAACGTGAATATTGATTATTGAAGTATTGACTATTGTTTCCACTTGATATTGCATCCCACGGATGGTCGAACTTCTCCGGTGCAAGTGCCTTTTTCAAGGAGTTGAATCAAGGCTTCTTCAAGGTCGTTGGTGGTGGCGGGATTTTCGCCTCGCTCGATATCATTGATCCGTCCATGATAAGCCAGTTTTCGGTTTTTATCATAGACAAAGATATCTGGGGTACAGGTTGCGTCAAAAGCTTTGGCGATGGCTTGTGATTCGTCATAAAGATAAGGAAAAGGAAAGGCTTTTGTTTCAGCGAGGGCTTTCATATTCTCAAAGCTATCGGCGGGATAGGTCTGTGCATCGTTACTACAGATGGTTACCAGTTGAACGCCTTTTTCCTTGTATTCATGCTGAAGGTCTACGAGTTTATCGAGCACGGGGATGACGTAAGGGCAGTGATTGCACATAAAAATAACCACCAGCCAAGGACTTTTGGAAAAGCTTTCTAGAGAATGGGTGTGACCTGCGGTACAAGGAAGGGCAAAATCTGGGCAAGCCGTACCAAGAGGGATAGAAGCGGAATGGGTAATAGCCATGGTGGTGTGTATTTATTAATAAAAAAACTTAGAAACTTGGGAACTTGAAAATGCTTAAGTCCACCAGTGCAAGCGTATTCAGATCCTCGTTTGAATCAAGCACCAGTCCCAAGTTGACGATCTCATTATTCTTACTATCATCTCGCCCATGAAACCTTTTATACTACTGGCTGTCGCGTTTATGTTGACCTCTTGTGGGGGGACTTCTTTGGATGAAGTGATCAATGTTCCAGATCCTAGTGCGCAGCAACCAGCACGAGCAGAAGCGCTTAAGGTTGAACAAGCTCCAGTTGAAGTGATGCCAGAAAATGAAGGCGAAGCGGTGGAAGTACTCAATGATATGACCAAAGCGGCAGATCCTTTGATGGACATACTTTATGAAAAAGTAGAAATACTGACTACGGATGAAACGAGTACGGTGGATCTTGAGGCCGCTACGGCATTACTCAATGAGGGCGGTACCATGATCACGGCCGAAGACATGAAGGGTGGTGATAAAATCCTTGAAGCGATGAATCTTTTGGCCCAAAACCCAGAAGAAAAAACCGTCTATATTTTAGAAGTGAGTGAAGCCCAAGAAGAAAGTAAGAAAATGGGCGATATGGTCGCTCAAATGCCTGAGGAAAAAGTTTTGGGAACGGGGGAATTTACCAAAGTAGATTTCTTGCATAAGGCTTCAGGATCCGTTAAAGCCATCGATATGGGGGACGAAGTGGTGCTTGAATTTAGTGAAGATTTTGTGACGACCAATGGGCCAGACTTGTTTGTTTACTTGAGTAGTGAACAGGAATACGGTGGAGCGGTGTTTGGGGCGGATACTGATAAAGCGGTGCGACTTGGGGTTTTGTCCAACAAAGAAGGGAAGCAATACTACACGGTCTCAAAAGAGACTTGGGGAAAATACAACCATTCGGTTTTTATCTGGTGTAGAGCGTTCTTTGTGCATTTCTCTCATGCGATCTTGAAGTAAAGGATGAACACTTTTAAAGATCTTGCCAAAGCCTTAAGACTTACCTAGAATACTCCGGATGAAAAGAATTCTTATTGCGGCTGTCGTTTTACTCTCAGGTCTCGCCCTCTGGGGATGTACCTCAAAATCAGACTCAGATACTACTAATAACCAACCACCTATGGCTCACAAAGAAGGCGATATCATCGAATACGAAAGCGGACTCAAAGCTCAAATTATCAAAGTCGGAACAGGTGAACAAGCCATCAAAAATAGTAATGTGAAAGTACACTACGTAGGAACACTCCTCAATGGGGAGAAATTTGATTCGAGTCGTGATCGTGGGAAAGCCTTTAACTTTACCGTAGGCGGTGGACAAGTTATCCCTGGTTGGGATGAAGGCGTTGAAGGGATGCGTATAGGAGAACTTCGAAAACTCGAAATCCCACCAGAACTTGGATATGGTTCAAATCCTGTAGGCTCTATCCCAGCTAACTCAACCTTGATTTTCGAAGTAGAACTTCTCGAAATCGTAGGAAGTCCAGTGCAGAGAGGTGCGGTTCAATAATCACAAGAATATGGTCATCCTCGGGTTTGCCCCGAGGATCCAGTTTTTATAAATCTAACGCTGAGTAATTAAATAATTACTCAGTTTGAGCGTGCGACAAAATTGGTCTAAAGTAGAGGTCGCTATCAAATTATCATGACTATACAATTCACCATCCCAGTTCCTGATGACATGCACCTGCACTTTCGGCAGGGAGCGATGCTCAAGACGGTAGTGCCTCATACGGCAGCGCAATTTCGCAGAGCCGTGGTGATGCCCAATACTATGCCACCCATCTCAAGTGCCAAACAAGCCTCTGATTATCGAGATGAGATCCTTAAGGCCGTCCCAGAAGGTGTGCATTTTGAACCTTTGATGGTGCTCTATCTTTCGAAAAAACTGACCCCAGCGATGATTGAGGAAGCGGCAAAACATCCTTTTATCAAGGCGGTGAAGCTCTATCCTTTTGGAGTCACCACCAATAGTCAAGATGGGATTAAGGATTTATCGGAAGTGTCAGATACGCTCAAAGCGATCGAAGATAACGGGTTGCTTTTCCTCATGCATGGAGAAGACAGTAATCCTCAGACGGATGTATTTGATAGAGAAAAAGTCTTTTACCAAGACATTTTGCCAGGAATTGTGAAAAAATACCCGCATCTCAAAATGGTCTGCGAACATATCACGACTCGGATTGCGGCAGACTTTATAAAATCTTCTTCAAACAATATCGGGGCCACGATCACCCCACAGCATCTATCAGTAGATCGTAATGCCATGCTCGGCAATGGCATGAATCCGCATCTGTACTGTAAACCGATCTTGAAGCGGTCCGAAGATTTGAAAGCGCTGACCGACCTCGTGCTCAATAACCACCCCAGAGTTTTTGCTGGGACCGATAGTGCACCGCATGCCAAACACAAAAAAGAATCAGATTGTGGATGCGCCGGAGTATACTCGGCTTGTAATGCGATTGAACTCTACGCTGAAGCCTTTGATAAAGCGGGGGATTTAGAAAAACCAGAAACCCAGAAATGTTTCACGGATTTTATGGCTCGAAGCGGGGCGGCCTTTTATGGGATCGGGATCAATGACGACTATGTTACGATCGAAAAATCACCGACTACGGTCTCG
Source organism: Candidatus Altimarinota bacterium (assembly GCA_036525565.1). Taxonomy (GTDB): domain Bacteria; phylum Patescibacteriota; class Gracilibacteria; order UBA4473; family UBA4473; genus DATDAE01. The sequence goes on along the minus strand of DATDAE010000119.1, from coordinate 2,626 downwards.
GAAGGCTTTGAGGTGGAAGGGGATGAAATTTTGAAACCCTGGAGAGCGGGAGAAGAAATTGGTTGGAGTGTGAAATAAACTCTCACAATAGATCTTGTCAGAGATTTATTTTTGATTACCATACGGTTCGATGAACCATATACTTTCGGCTGGCCAGTTTACCCTCACAGAATTGAAGGGTTTTTTGTCTCGTGCAGCGGAGATGGAAGAGATTTTGGAAAAAGGCGGATCGCGGATGGCTGAGGATAAGATTTTAGCCACGCTTTTTTATGAGCCTTCGACTCGGACGCGCCTTAGTTTTGAAACCGCCATGTATCGGCTCGGAGGGCATGTGATCTCTGAAACCGATGTGATGTTTTCCTCGCAAACTAAAGGAGAGGTTTTGGCTGATACCATTCGGATGGTGGGATCTTATAGCGATATCATTGCGATCCGGTCTAAAGAAAAAGGAAACGCGGCGTTGGCGGCTCAGTATAGTACCGTTCCGGTTTTGAATGGAGGAGATGGGGCCGGAGAACATCCCACGCAAGGGTTACTCGACCTCTACACTATAGCTAAGCATTTCAGACTCGGAGAAGAACCGATTCACGTAGCCTTTGTGGGAGATCTTAAATATGGACGGACGGTACACTCGTGTTGTACCTTACTGAGAAATTTTGAAGGGGTGACCTTTAGCTTTGTGGCGCCAGAAAGTTTACAGATTCCCGATAGTTATTATCGACAGGGGGAGGCAAAATATCATCAACTCAATGATGATATTTTGACCAAAGCCAATGTGGTCTACGACACTCGGATTCAAAAAGAACGGTTGGAAAATCCTGAAATCTACGAACAAGTGAAAAATGCCTTTATCTTTACCCCGGAAGTGGTGAGTAAGATGGATGAAGAGTCAATCTTGATGCATCCTTTACCTCGGGTCAATGAGATCACGTTGGACGTCGATAAAATGCCTCAAGCCACGTACTTTGAACAAGCGGCTAACGGGGTTCCAACTCGAATGGCGCTTATTGCAGAATGTTTGGGGCTTTAAGAAGCTTCGTCCTCCACAAAAAACACCTCCGTTTCTGCGTACGCATCATGCGCATGGATGGATTCAAAAGCCTGTGCGGATACTTTGTATCCCATGAAATGCCATTCATGGACGGCTTTTAGATTTTTGACGGCATCACGAACTACGTCTTCTACAAATTTAGGATTATCGTATTGGCGCTCGGTTACGATTTTTTCATCAGGGCGTTTGAGAATCGGATACATCTCACAAGACGCTGAAGATTCGAGTTGCGTGATCAAATCCTCTACCGAAAAATCATCTACCAAGTCTTCATCGGCCCACCCTTCGAAGGTGATTTCTATCCGTTGATTATGGGCACCACCTTTGCTGATGGCTTTAGAACAAGGACAACAATTATTGGCCAAAACTTTGACCGTCAACGTGATGTCATACCAGCTGTTCCCTTCATCACTTCCGGCATCATATTCCACGATGATTTGATAGGGCATAGGGGCCGATATTTTTGAGGAGGGGGCGGCTTTACTCATGAAATAGGTGAAAGCGAATCGTCCTGAAATCTGATCTGATTGTGTTTTTTTGAGGGTTTCTTTCAAAAATTTCTGCATATCCAGTTTGAGCGTTCCATTGTGTGAAAGTCCGGCGAGTTGTTCGACCAGACGCGACATGTTCGTGCCTTTTTGATCTTCAGACAAACTGACAGCGAGATCACATTGTGCTTGAACGGACTGTGTGCCAGCTCCCAAGTTCACATCGAGCGGGAATAGTACGTTTTTTACCCCTACTTTTTTGAGTGGGATTTTTCGTCTATCGGTTTCGTTTTGTACGTCAGGGAGATTTTGGCTCATGAGATTTAAAAAACTTGAAAATTTAGGAACTTGAGAACGGAAGAAAATTAGTGATTTTAGAGGAAAAGGCAACTTTCGGCGCTCCTTTAACTCTATTTATTGGGCGTGCGTTTGCGCTACGTCTTCTCGAGAAGGCGTAGGAGGTGTGCTTTGAAAAAGTTTGGTCCAGGCGAAAAGCTCAGCTTGAGGCGGGTGCGGAAGCGGATCTCTGGTGATAGCAATCTCAACGAGGCCTTTACTCCGGAGGCTTATGGTAAACCCAGCTTCTTGGAGTATTTGTATTTCTGGGATTTGGTTTAGCTCGCTTTCCACAGCGGTTTGAATCTCATCCTCCAATGTATCGAGCTGTGTCAGCATTTTGAGGGCGCCCAACTCTCCCAACTCAGCTCTTTTATCTTGGATTATGCGGTTGCCACTGGCCAAGAGTTTTCCGGCTATATCCTTGAGCATTTGCTTGGTGCCGGTTTCTAGCAGTAAATCATGTATTTGTGTGGTGCCAAAATCACCGTTTTGTGGTTCTTGTTGCGCAAAATCTGGGAGGTCGTTCCCGGTTATTTTTAACTGCATCGGAATTCCATTGATGATGCAAGTGGCTCGATAATCGAGATTGTTTTCATGGCGTTCATATTGCAAAACAAACCAGACTTGTGACCCGGTCTCTCCGAGCAAGAGCTTTTGTTTTTGTTGGCGTTCGATGGATCTTGTGACGTCCTCAGTGGGGTGTACACTGGTGACATTTATCGTTTGCTGGAGCGGCTGGGAGAGAGGG
>DATDAE010000118.1:0-13703 GCA_036525565.1 Candidatus Altimarinota bacterium | reverse complement strand
GCCATAGAAAATCCGATCAGGATTTCCGGTAACAATGTAAACGATTTTGGGAATGGGGTCGTAGTACCACTAGAAACCGCCAGAGGTCAGGGAGTGCAAATCACCCTTGAGACCGACGGGAAAGCCGAAGTCGATTTTGGAGATGGAACTAAAGTATTCCATGATACCGTGGGTGGTACGATCAAAACCCTCCCTGAAAACAAACGATACGGACAAAAAGGGGTTTACAATCTTAAGGCTCGTGTAGAAACCTCAGAAGGCGTCATCCAAAACTTCCAAAAACAAATCATCGTAGGAGGGGCCACCGCTGATATCATCGTAGGAGGAGCCAATGTACGAGTCGGAGACAAAGTCACCTTTAATGGAGTTCGATCGAGCGCCTCTGCGGGAACGATCACCGATTATCAATGGAATTGTGAAGGGGCCGCGGGATGTTTCTCAACTCTCGAAACCGAAGACATCGAAGTCGTCTTTACAGAACCCGGAGACTACAAAGTCTCGCTCACCGTGGAAAGCTCGATCGGGGCTCGTGATACCAAGACCGTTGATCTCAAAGTAAAAGCGAATCGTCCGTCAGCCGTGATCGAATTCGAATCTACGGGCAATGATCGGAAGCCCGCTGAATACCGATTTGATGGAGGCAAGAGTACTGATACCGAAGGCAACACCAAAGGGCTGCTGTATCTCTGGGATTTCGATGGAGAAAAAGTCGAAACCTATGATGCGGTTACCATTTATGAATTTCCTTCGAGCGGTGAGAAAACCGTGAAACTCAAAGTAGAACAATCAGATGGTCCTCGGAAACTCGAATCAGATCCAACCGCCGATACCATGGCGCAAAAAACCTTTACGATTGAGACGATCGTGGGGTGTGAAATCCTCCTCAATAATGAATCTATTTTAGGGATCGCTAATCCTATGATTGTGAGAGGGGATCGAACTCGATTTGAGGTACAAAGCGCTCAAGCCAGTAACTTCGAATGGACGTTCACAGGCGTCGATGGAGGGACCTCCACGCAGATTGATCGAGTGGCGTACTTTACCTACGAAGATGCCGCTGACAATATCAATGTAAGCTTGCGAGCTTTCGATGATATTACCGACGACGAACAGGATTGTGGATTCACGGCTCGAGTCATCAACAAAGGGAAACCAACCGCCATCATTGATGTGAAGTTGGGAACGGAAACCATCTACAAAGATCAAGTTACGATCACTCGTGGAGACGCCCTTACATTAGCTTCTTTGTCAGTCGATGACAGCGGTACCAATGACAATATCAGGGAAACTTGGAGGGTGAATGGCAGGCTCGTACGAGACACTGATGAGATTAATCGATTCTTTGCCAAAACCGGTGACTATACCGTGCAGCTGATTGCTGCGAACAAAGATGATGCCAATATCAGAGACACGGATGAATTTACCGTGACGGTCGTCAATCGTAAGCCAGAAATCACCAGCGTTACCAGTAGTCAGGATAGCAGACTCGGACTGCAAAGTGTCAGAGTAGATGCTACCGCGCTCGATGAAGATGGGACAATCGAACTTTATACCTTCCAGGTCATCAATGCTGATACTGGTGGGGTAGAACTTGGACAAACAAGAAAAGAAAATTTTGCGTACTTTAATCTCACGCAGTTTCCCGGACGATTCCGGTACAGATTCCGTGTCATTGCTACCGATAATGATGGAGGTACCGCGGAAAGTACGAGTGATATGGAAGAAGCTACGGGGATCGAAATTGATAATTTCCCCCCAGAACTTTCGCTCTACGTCACCCCCAGTAATGCCGGGACGCTCGATACAATTTTTACTTTTATAGGACAAGGGACCGATGAAGATGGTGATGCGCTCACCTATCAGTGGACGTTCCCAGATGGACCTTGGTACGAAGAAACGCGTAACTTCCGATTTACCGATGTGGGGACGTATATCGTCGGGCTCACAGTTTCTGATGGACTTGAAGAAGCTACGGCAGATCTTGATATCATCGTAGTAGAAAGTGCCGAAGAACTTGATCCGGTTGAAAACACAGCCCCTACCGCGGAGATCCATGCGGTATTACCAAGTACGATCGTACCGGTCTACAGCCCCGTTTACCTCTACTCTCGGGGTAATGACGTCGACGGGGATGTCCTGACTTATGAATGGGATTTTGGAGATGGAAATCGTACGCAAGTACAACACTCGATTCATACCTATGTCAATGAAGGAAGCTATACGGTAACCCTCACGGCATCCGATGGACTCGAAACCGTGACCGATTCGGAAACCATCCAAGTGGTGAGCAAGGAAGAAGGGCAAAACCTCGATCCAGAAGTCTTGGCCTTTCTCCGTAACAAATATGAAAATGATGGAGAACCCCTCACCGAAGCTGAACAAGCGGAGCTGCTTGCCGCCCTTGAAAACAAAGTAGAGATCGGTACCTACCGAAATTATGATGAACTCACTCGTCAAGAGCAGGAAGACATCGAAAACCTCGAATACGTGGGATCGTATACCAACTTTAAAAATCTCAATGCGGATGAACAAGATCGTCTCAAAAATATTCTTAATTCAGAAGTAGGTTCCTATACCGATTTTGATAATCTCACCCCAGACGAACAAAAAAATCTCCAAAATGCGCTCGAACTTGGGACTTACAAACAGTTTGATCAAATGCCCCAAGATGAACGGGATGCGATTACCAATTTGGTCGCCACAGGGGACTACAAAAATTTTGATGATTTGAATGAAACCGAAAAAAGAGCGCTCGAAAATGTCCTCAGAAAAGGAACCTACAAATATCTGACCGAGATGAATCAGCAGGAAATTGCAGAACTCGTCAATGATATTGAAGGCGGCTCTTATGGAGAGATGACACCCCAAGAAATCCAACGGCTCAAAAATAAATTAGAAACCGGAAGCTATGGTCAATTGACCGAAGCTGAATGGAAAATCTTGCAAAACAAAGCCCTCTTTAATGACCGACAAGGGATTGATTTGGAGGCGCTCAAAAATAAAGGATATGCCAATCCTGTCGGACAGTTAGATCTTTCCAAGCTTCGTAATGCAGGGTACGTCAATGACAGCGGGGCGCTCGATCTCGCGGCATTACGTAATGGAGGCTTGATCACGGAGACCGGAGAAATCGATCTAGCTTCTCTGCGAAATCGAGGCTTTGTAGACGCCGATGGTAATCTCGACCTTGAAGAATTACGTAATCGAGGCTTTGTAAACGATCGGAATCAATTGGACTTGCAAGCTATGCGTAACCCAGTGCTGTTGGGCACGGGATCGCAGGCGCTTCCAAATGGTCCTGTAAACGTAGAAGACAACGCCTATATTTACACCCAACTCAAAAGCAAAGTGGACGAAAGAATTGCACAGTGTCGTAAAAACATAGCCCTCGCCAATGCGCCTGAGGAACGACAACGACTTCAAAAGATTTGTGATGATCTCGAAACCCAAGAGAGAAGAACCATTGATACGCTCTCGGCTATTGATATCCTCAGACTGGAAGCCATGATAGAAGAAGATCCTTTTATCAAACGACAGCTCGACGAACGGATACAAAAAATAGAAACCGAGCTCGATAACCCTGGTGACTTCGAATTTGTATCTATTGGCGGGAATCCTAGCACAACCTTCTTCTTGTACGGCGTCGCTCCAGATGATTATCCAAGAGCTTTGAGCTTTGTGTGGGATCTAGGAGATGGCCGTAAAGCCTATGGGCAAAATGTCTCGGTCCAATACCCTAAGGCTGGAATTTATAGAGTATCTTTTACCGTCAGCGATGGGACGCTCGAAGTTTCAGATTTCCTCAGAATTCATGTCCTTCGTGATGGCGTAAAACTCAAGTCAGTTGAAAATACTCATCCAAATGACCTATAATAATTAAAAACAAAAACATGGACCCAAATAATCCTCCCCAAGGAACTCCAAATCCACGCCCTGAGAATCAGCCAACACCAGCACAAAACCAGGCGCCAAGTGCACCAACGGTGATGCCTGAAAATCCCAGAAAACCGGAAATAAGAGAAGAACCTAAACCGGTACAGAAAAAGAAAAGAGGCGCGCCCTTTATGATTTTTGTGACCTTGATCATCTTGTCGCTTGTACTAGTGACTTCTTTTTATGGGCTCTTGCTCTGGTCACTCTTTGGAGGTAATGTTTCCAATCCACTCTTTGAAGTGTTTGGAATTGATGCCCCGAATCTCAAAAGTATTTTGATTCAATTTACCAACGGACTTTTTGGAATAGTGTGTTTGGTGCTTCTGATTGCGGTTTTAGCCAATGTGTTCCGACTTATGCTTACCAGCAAACAGTCGCCTATGCGGAAATCGCTGATAAGACGGGTGATAGTTTGGTTCTTTCTGTTTATTCTTTTTGTGGCGACTTTCATCTTTATGTATGTTTTGATTGATCGAGCTGATGCGGTAGTAGAAAGTGAAACCGACCAATCTATGATCCTGACTAATCCTCCAGATTTACGGAACTTACAAGCACCAGTCACGGTTAATTTTGATCTCAAAACACGACTCGAAAAAGAACTCGGGAGTCTGGATAATGTACAGCAAGTTACGTGGGATTTCGATGGTGATGGGAAAGTGGATGCCACGAAACCTGAAGCTGCTTTTCGATATATTGAAAAAGGAGACAACAATGGAGTTTTTACGGTGAAAGCCGTGGTTCGTTATATCAACCCGGCTACCGGGAAGACTCAGACTTTTGAAACCCAGAGAGAGGTGATCATCAGCGATGTGGGCGTTTTAGCCGATATCAGCGCTAATGTTGAAAAAGGTATTTCACCCCTCACTGTAGAATTCACCGGGAGCAAATCCTCAGATCCTGATGGGAATATTATCCGCTACGAGTGGGATTTTGATGATGATAATGATTATGAAATAGTCCAAGAAGCCCCGGCTATCTTAGAACAAACCTTTAGTCAGATCGGAGAACATATCGTCAGACTTCGGGTGACAGGAACGAATAATGATTCAGCTGTGATCGAAAAAGTTATTACCGTGGAAGGTGGTCGTCCTACGATTGAGGCCAAGATTACCTCACAAAATGGACTTACAGGAGAAGCGCCTTTTGAAGTTTTACTCGACGGAAAAAATTCCTTTGTGGAGTCAGGCGTTATCACCAAGTATGAATGGATTTTCGATGGAGAAAAATCCAGCGTACTAGGATCAACTCAAAAACGAGTCTTCAGAGACGTCGGAGAGTACAAAGTCACGCTTACCGTTGAGAACGATTTGGGGGAACGACATAGGACAAACGCGACGATCAAAGTCGTCGAAAAAAGTGTAAAAGCTAATATCATTATCAACACTGACCCATATTCAGACCCAGATGATGTGCTTTATGGGAATGTGCCTTTCGATGTTGAATTTGATGCTTCAAGCTCGGTTATCAAGTCTCCCGTAGATTGGGAATGGGATTTTGATGATGACGAATTACCGGATGAATTTGGACAAAAAATCGAACACACTTTCAGAGAACCTGGACAGTATGTGGTAACCCTCACGATCAGAGATATCAAAGGGCGAGCGGCCAAAACTTTTAAACGAATTGTCGTTTCTAGAGCCGGGGTCAGATCCAAAATAACAGCGGACAAACTATCGGGTAATATGCCCCTTGAAGTTCACTTTGATGGATCAGGATCATCGACCGATAAAGGGGAAGTGATCAACTATATTTGGGAATTCCCAGGAGAAGACCCGGTCGATTATGGAGCGCAAATATCCTATCTTTTTAGAAGAGTGGGGACCTTTCCCGTCAAACTTACCGTCATCAGTTCCAATGGAGAGACGGCGGTGGGAGAAGTCTTTGTCTCGGTGAGACCTCCGGCTTTGGTAGCGGATTTCAAGATGAGTCCAGAATCAGGGGCTGCGCCTTTGGACGTCGTATTTGATCCTACTCCATCGCAAGGGGTAGCGAGAGAATATCGTTGGGATTTTGGAGATGGATCAACTTCTTCAGAATTCAAACCAACCCATAAATATCAAGAACCAGGCCTCTATTTGGTAGAACTCAAATTAGTGAGTAATAAAGGGATTGTTTCTAAAGTAGAGAAACGGATCACTATCACGAAGTAAACGAGCGCACTGGCGCTTGCTTTGCCTTGCTATCTGAATACGCTTGGACTCAGGGACTTAAGCATTCTCAAGTCCCTGAGTTATTAAGTCCTTAAGTTATGCTTATTCTCGGCATCGAAACCTCCTGTGATGATACAGCTTTGGCCTTAGTACGAGGCAGCGAGGTTTTGGGATCGGTTCGTTTGAGTCAAAAAGAACATAGTACTTGGGGAGGCGTCGTGCCAGAATTGGCTGCCAGAGCCCATCAAGCCCATTGGAAAGAAGTCCTTGAGCAGCTTTGGAAAGCAACTGGGAAGTCTTGGACAGAGGTCGATCTCATCGCCGTCACACAAGGGCCGGGACTCCAACCATCGCTTTTGGCGGGGACGACTTTAGGGAGTTTCTGGTCAAGTTTTTATGATAAACCCCTCGTAGGGGTGCATCATATTTTGGGACACATATTGTCGGTCCATTTGGATCGAAAGAACCAAAGAACCGAAGAACCAAAGAACCAAAATTACCCAGTTACTCAGTTATCCAGTTACCCAGTTGAACTACCCGCGTTGGTATTAACCGTTTCAGGGGGACACACGGAGTTACACCTAAGGGAAGAATTAAAGAACCAAAGAACTGAAGAACTAAAGAACCAAAGAACTGAAGAATTAAAGAACCAAAGAACCGAAGAACTAAAGAACCGAAGTTCCCAAGAACCGAAGTTACCAAGTTCTGAAGTTATTACGAAATTAGGATCTACCCTTGATGATGCGGCCGGGGAGGCTTTTGATAAAGTTGCCAAGATGATGCATCTGGGGTATCCCGGAGGACCAGAAGTATCCAAATGGGCGGAGCAAGGAGACGTCGAAGCTTTTGAATTACCACGCATTTATCTCGATCCCCAGTCTTTGGATTTTTCTTTTTCAGGTCTCAAGGCGGCCGTGAGGAGGATCGTCGAGAAGCATTATCCAGAGTGGCTTGAGCCTGTTGGGGATAAGGGACAAGGGGTAAGGGATAAGGAAGAAGAACAATTTATTGCGGATCTTTGTGCGAGTTTTCAGCACACCGTTTTTCTCACCTTTAAAAAGAAAATCCAGCGATGCCTGGATCGGTATCCAGATATCCGACAAGTACATTTCGTAGGTGGCGTCTCGGCGAATCGTTATATTTCAGAGCAATTGCAAAAGTGGTTATCAAATATCAAATATCAAATATCAGATAACAAAAAAAGAACCGAAGAACCGAAGAACCAAAATTCCCAAGTTCCTAAGTTCTCAAGTTCCCAAGTTGATTTACTCACGCCCACCAAACTCGAGTATTGCACTGACAATGGCGCGATGATCGCTTACGCTGGAGGATGGCTTTGTGAGCAAGATCCTGCGAGAGCGAAGGTGCAGCATATTGAGCCGAGCTCGAGACTGGAGTTGGATACATTTCTAAATTTCAGTCCGGGCTCGGATATAGAGAATATTGAGGGAAGACTATAGGGGGTTTGCGTATGGCGTATAGCGGAAAAAGCGCCATACCACATACGAAGACCGGCATACGAGCTATAAAATCTCCTGTAACGGGATTTGCACGAAATCTCGATTGCCCATCTCTGGATGGGGGAGGGTGAGTTTTCCTGTATCACAGGCTAAATCGTTGTAGACCAAAAGATCTAGATCGAGCGTCCGATCTCCCCATTTGAGAGCTCGCTCTCGCCCATGAGCTTTTTCACATTCGAGCAAGAGATCGAGAAGGGCTTCGGCTTTTTCTTGCTGATTTGCAGTCCGGGCTCGGGTATCAGTATTTAGATTTGAGCCCGGACTGGGATTGAGAACAACCTCCCACACCGCATTGGTAAACTCATTTTTTGCGACGCCTCCGAAAGGCGGAAATTTATAATTTTTCGATTTTTTGATGATTTTGACTCCATTTTTTTCGAGCCATTTAGCCGCGGAATCCAAGATGACTTCACCATCCCCCACAGAAGATCCGACCGCCACAAAAATACGATCGTTCATATTTTGATAATCTTAAAGATATCTTTCTTGAGCGTGACGAGCCAAGCTCCGATCAGAATGGGAATAAACCCCGCGACCTGATAGAGCGTCGGTGACTCATCCCACCACAAAAAGACCCAAAGCAGGGTAAATATAGGCGCAATGGCATGGATAGCATTGGCTTTGGTGATGGCAATTCGGTTGATACCTTCGATCCAGAGGATCTTGTGAACCCCAAAAAAGACGACGCCCAGGAGCAGTAATAATTTCCAGGAGTCAGGATCTATCTGTGTAGGAAAAGTTTCCCCAAAAAGATGCGATAATCCCAGCAGCATAAAGCCTCCGATAAAACTTCGAATAAAGAGCATCTGCTCCGAGCTAAAATGTTGACGAGCTTTTCGTTGATAGATATTACCAAGCGTTGGTGGGATATTGATAAATACAATCGCCAGATCTACCCAGTTGAACTCAAGCGTCCCTGGGAATATGATGATAAGGGCTCCCAAGACCATGAGAAGCGTCCCCACAATACCTTCCCACGTGAAGCTTTCGTGTTTGGTCAAAATCCCAATGACCAGAAAAGACCAAAAAATCTCGGACATATTGAGTATCCCAAAATTACCAGGACTGGTGTACTGAGCCGCCCAGAAAAGCCCTCCATAATACAGCATCGTGATGCAGAGCACGACCACCATCATCTGTCCCCATCCTTTGCGATTGAGCATGGTATACCATTGTCTGCGGATCGTGATGAGTATGGCAAAAAATACAGCGGCTATCAAAGTCCCCACACCAGCGGCAAAAATCGGTGGCAATCGATGCACGAGCAACAAACTCATCAAAGGAAAAAAAGACCAAATAAGCGTGCCGCCGAGAATGGTAAAATCGCCTTGTTTGGTGCGAGAAAGACTCATAGTTTTTACTGGCTTAAAAATTCATCAACCAGTTGTTCAGCCAGTCCAGTATAAGTTTCAGGGGTGAGTTTCTTGAGCGAGGCTTTGGCTTCCCCCGGTAAATCAATCTGATCGATAAAGGTTTGAACCTCTTGTAGATTGAGCGCTCGTCCACGGGAAAAAGCTTTGAGTTGGTCGTAGGCGTCAGCCTGTCCATGTTTACGCAAGACCGTTTGGACGGCTTCGGTGAGGACTTCGGGCGCGCCTTGGAGATCCGATTTGAGTTTGTTTTCTTTGATTTCGAGCTTCCCAAGTCCTTTTTGGAGGGATTTGAGCGCGAGGAGCAGGTGTCCAAAGACCAGACCAAAGTTTCTTTGGAGCGTAGAATCGGTGAGATCTCGTTGCCATCTGGAAATAGGCAGTTCATCGCTCAGTGTGCGAGCGATCCCTCGGGCGAGCTTGAGATTACCTTCGGCATTTTCAAAATCTATCGGATTTACTTTGTGCGGCATGGTGGAGGAACCGACTTCGCCTTTGACGGTCTTTTGTCCAAAGTAGCCAAGAGATATATATCCCCAAACGTCTCTGGATAGATCGATCAAAACACTGCAGGCCGATCCTAATGTATTGAGGAGCTCGGCAACTTTATCATGGGATTCGATCTGGGTGGTGAGGGGATTCCAATCAAGGTTTAAATGGGTCTCGACAAAGGACTCCGAAAGCGCGATCCAGTCTTGATCAGGGAAAGCCGCGACGTGGGCAGAATACGTACCCGTGGCGCCATTTATTTTCCCAAGGATGGGCAGCGCTTCAAGCGTTTGCATGACCATGGTGAGCCTGTGATGGAACACTGCCCACTCTTTCCCCATCGTCGAAGGGGTGGCAGTCTGTCCATGGGTTCTACAAAGCATAGGAACCGCCTTCCAGTCCACTGCCTTGGTCCGGATGTCATCTAGGACGGCATCAAGCTCATCGAGCATGATTTCGCGTCCCTCGCGAAGCATGAGGGCGTAGGCGAGGTTATTGATATCTTCACTGGTACAGGCAAAGTGAATCCAGGACCAGTAGTTTTTGGGGACCAGTTCTCGGATAAAGTATTCGACGGCTTTTACATCGTGATTAGTCGTTTTCTCAATGGTTTTGATTTTATCAAATTCATCACGTGAGAATTCTTGTTGTACTATTTCAAGTCCCGCTTTGAGGGCTTCAGGCATCGTTGGGGCCATTTCTTTTTCGGAAAGGAAAAGCAGCCATTGTATTTCTACAATCGTACGATATCGCATGAGTCCGTACTCCGAAAAAATCGAATCAAGTATTTTTACTTTGTCGTGATATCGATCGTCGAGAGGAGAAAGGGACATTATAACTGGCGCTAAATTTATATTAAGTTTGGGATAAACTTGAACTTGGGAACGGTCGTTTTAAACTTTAATTTTTTTATTTACACTTGGACTTAGGAATTAGTTCTCAAGTGCTTAAGTTCCAAAGTTCTTAAGTTTGGCTTAGATTTGTTCAGTTTCTTCTAGCTCTTTTACTCGAGCTTCAATATCAACATCAGCAACAGGTCTTCCGAGTTCTTCGGGAATAGGTCTTTGGTTGTTGAACTCAAGGTCATTTACATGATAGAAATCAATACCGCCCATTTCTTCAAAGACTACCTTTACCCGATGATTAAGGATATCCAGCCCGGTGACCTTGGCCGTGAGCCCGCTTTCTTTGATTTTCACGATTTGTTGAATATGGGGCAAATATCGTCGGTTCTTTTTATAGGCTTCGACCTCATACATCATGCTGGGTTTGATTTTGCCTGAAGCATCAAAAATCTTGTTATTGCCTTTTATCACGATGCCTTGATCACGGACCACGTCCATGGGAATTTTGTCCTGATTGATCCGCAAAAAAGCATAGCTTCGAGCGCCGCAAATCTCCCCACCATCGAGCATAGCGGCTCGGTCTCTGGATTTGACTCGTTCGAGCTGAATACGGCCCGTAAATTCTTTGACCATGTCTTTGAGCAGTTCTCGGAAATCAACGGGCTCATCGGAGGTAAAGAAAAAAGTGATTTGTTTCTCGTCGAAATTAACCTTTGAAGCAAAGAAATGTAGCGCTACTTTATGTTTGACGGCAAGCGCTCGAGCTTTGATCAGCCGGTCGCCTTCGCCTTTTTGAGCTTCTTCAAGACTGGTCACGTCTTCTGGGGTAAGTTTTTGTTTGAGATCCCATCCTTTTTCCAGACTTTGGTAACTGCTGCCTTGTATGACGCGCGTGGTTTGTGCCACCATTTGGTCTTTTTCCTTCTTCAGGAGTAAAAAATCACCCAGTTCTGGCTTCACACCATCGGCCACCTCTATATAAAATCGTTTGCCTCGGAAATAGTCTTCAACTTGGATAGTAATCATGATGGGCCGACAATAGCATGAATTTCAGAGGTCGGCAACTTGAGAACTGGCGCTGAATTCAAATTAAAATCCTCTTATATTCAAATTGAATAAATGGACAATTTAAAAAATTTGCCATTAGTTCGGAGTTAATTAAGATCCTTTAGCTGTTTTATTTTTTTCTCATACGAGCAGAGCGGGTGCTCTGCGAGTGAGAGGAGACGTGATGAAATAAGTGAAAATTAGTCATCGACTGATTTGAACTAATGGAGTCCACGTCGACGAGCCGCCATAGCTCAGTTGGTAGAGCGTTCCCATGGTAAGGGAGAGGTCTTGGGTTCGAATCCCAATGGTGGCTCCATCGTCAAAACAAACTTCATAGCTTCGTCCGCTTTCAAGCGGACTTCGCCTATTTCGTTTATTTTTCCTCCCGCTCACACGAGTAAATCACTCGTGTTTGCGCCTTTTTTGGGTTTAATTTAAAACAACAAAGCGCTCCCATGGCAGGTCTAAATAAGATCTCCCCCAAATAGCTAGGATGAGATTTTACTGTGCAACAGCAGCCCCATAAGGATGCTCTTCCATCTCGGCGATTTCGGATTCGGATAACCTTCTCCTAGTCATAATACTTTTAAATTAAAAAACATTAGTACTATAACGTTTTTCTCGATTTTAGAAAGACTTTTTAGGAGGACGGCTTATTTGAGCTTGATCACTTTCTCCCAAGGGAGATCCAAATCTGGTCTCCCGAAGTGACCGTAGGTCGCGGTTTGAGCATAGATCGGGCGGTTGAGATCGAGCGTATCGATGATACCCCGAGGCGTCATATCAAAATTTCTGCGGACTATTTGCTCCAGTTCTTCGGGAGAGACTTTTCCGGTGCCAAACGTTTCGATCATGATCGAAGTCGGCTCAGGCAGTCCTATGGCGTAGGAGAGTTGGACTTCACATTTATCAGCGAGGTCGTTAGCCACGATATTTTTAGCAATCCAGCGAGCCATGTAGGCGCCCGAACGGTCTTGTTTGTTCGGACCTTTGCCACTGAAGCAGCCTCCTCCGTGGCGGCCCATCCCACCGTAGGTATCCACGATGATTTTACGTCCTGTCAGACCCGTGTCCCCATGAGGACCACCGATCACAAATCGACCAGTTTCATTGATAAAGATCTTGGTTTTCTCGTCCATCCAGTCCCCACAAATCGGCCGGATTACCTCTCGGATGATATCGGTACGAATAGTTTGGTTATCAGGTTCTGGGTCGTGTTGTGCGGCGATCACGATCGCATCAACTCGCACAGGTTTATCGTCTCGGTATTCTACGGTGACTTGAGATTTCCCATCAGGTCGCAGGTAGGAGATTGTTTTATCTTTTCGGACTTTCGCCAGTTGTTTGGTCAGCCCGTGGGCTAAAGTGATCGGCAAAGGCATAAGCTCAGGGGTCTCTCGACAGGCAAATCCAAACATGAGGCCTTGGTCTCCCGCACCCATAGCTTTGTGAGGGCTGCGTGCGTCATCTTCCCCTTGAGCGATTTCAGGGGATTGTTCATCTACGACATTCATCACCGCGCAACTCTTGCTATCGATCCCGTATTGGTCATTGGTGTAGCCGATATCTTCCAAAGTTTGCCGGGCGACTTTATTAAAATCAATATACGTTTCGGTCGTGATTTCACCCCCGATCAGGATCATGCCGGTCGTCGTGAAAACCTCACAACAGCATTTACCACGAGGATCTTCGGCAATGATAGCGTCTAAAATACGATCAGAAATCTGGTCACAGATCTTATCAGGATGGCCTTCGGTGACGGACTCGGAAGTGAAAAAGTGTGTGTTCATCGTGTTTGAGGTTAAGCAATTAGGCCTAAAACGCAAGACTCGTACTTTGTCTTCCCGGACTTGATCCGGGATCTAGGTGATTAATATTTATTGAGGCTCACTTTTTGGGCAAAAAGTGAATAAAAACCTTCGTTCACTGTTTTGAGATTTTGAAAGGTCTGCTTCATCGTTTCGCTAAAAAGACCAAGCTCGCGATAATGACAATAATATTAAGCTCAAACAGTGGTCTTTTTTATGCTTCACTTTGAAAGACCTTTGGCAAAATCTCAAAAAGGCTCACCGTTATCTTGAACAAAGCTTATCTTTCTATACATTAAACTTTGTATGGACTACGCAGGCTATCTGGTTACCGGACTTTTACTCGGAGGGGCGGGGACGGTTTTGGCAATCAAACTATTTCCGAGCTTAGGATTACTCGATTTTCCAGAACGATATGGATTTAAAAGAGCCAAATTACCGTATCCAGGGGGACTGATGTATCTAGGTTTGGCTTTCGGACTCTACCTGGTTGATCCCGCTTTTCTCAAGATTATACCGCCGCTTTGCCTCGTGGGAC
>DATDAE010000117.1:0-14588 GCA_036525565.1 Candidatus Altimarinota bacterium | reverse complement strand
ATGCGAAGGATTTTGATTTTTCGCGGCCATTTTTTGATCAGTTTGAAGACTTTATAGCCGCGATTCCCCGGCTTGGAGTGGCGGTTACGAAGTCTGAGAACTGTGACTATAATATGTACTGTGTGGACAGTAAAAATTGTTATCTCTGCCAACGTGTGCAGGCGGAAGATTGTTATTATTGCTACCTTCCGGTTTACTCTAGGGATTGTGCCGATTGCTATAATATTAATACTTGTGAGCTTTGTTATGAGGTGATTGATGGGCAAAATTGCTACGAAGTCGCCTTTGCTCAAAATGTCGTACATTGCCGAAATAGTAAATTTCTCTTTGATTGTCGGAGTTGTCAGGACTGTTTCTTTTGTGCGGGGGTGCGCAATGCGCAGTATTATTTTTGTAATGAAAAGTATACTAAGGAGGATTATGAAAAGAAGATTGCCGAATTTAAAGTGTTAAGTCGGAAGAGGAAAGAGGAGCTTTGGACGGATTTTTTGAGGCTTAAATCAACGCTCAATGTGCCTGTTTTTTGGGGTAATATGACGGAAAATTCATCTGGGAATTATCTTTTTGAATGTAAAAATGTACACGAGAGCTTTGACATCAAAGACGGAGAAGATATCAAGTATGCCTGGGGACATATCTATGGGAAAGACAGCATGGATACGTGTTTTAATTATCATAATAATAATTGCTATGAGCTATGTTCGAGTATTCATTCTTCTCATTTGAAGTGTAGTTATGCTTGCTATAATGAGTGTCTCAACCTCGAATACTGTATGCTTTGCATGAATAATTCGCAGGATTTATTGGGGTGTTTTGGGATGAAAAAAGCCAAGTATTGTATCCTTAATAAGCCATATTCAGAAAGTGATTATAAAGCTTTGAGGCTAAAGATTATAGATCATATGAAAGAAACCCGCGAATGGGGAGCTTTTTTCCCAGCCGCTTTGAGTGATTTTGCCTACAATGAGACCGTGGCGCAGGAGTATTTCCCCTTGGATAAGGTCGGTGCTGAGAAATTGGGATATAGGTGGAGAGATTCTGAGGACAAAAGTCCGGACTCTTTAGGAGTCCGGACTTTAGATGTCCCTGATAATATTTCGGATGTTTCAGATTCAATATTAAAGCAAACGCTCTACTGTGAAAAAACGGGGAAGCCTTTTAAAATCCAAAAAGGGGAGCTGAAATTCTATAAAAAAATGGGGCTTCCGCTCCCAGTACTTCACCATGATGAACGTTATAGAGCACGCGTGGCTTTGCGAAATCCTCGCAAACTCTGGGATCGTCAGTGCGGAGAATGTAAAAAAGATATTCGTACCAGCTATGTGCCAGGAAGGACCGAACGGGTGCTTTGTGAGGGGTGTTATCTCAAATCTCTTGATTAGTTTTTCTGACTCGTCCGCACCTCTATGGTTTGGGCTTTTTTGTTTTCAACACTCAGGACACAAAGGACGATATCGGTTTCTGGAATGATTACGTGATCACCTTTTTTGGGGAACCGATGTAATATCTCCATAGCGAGCCAGGCAAGTGATTTATGGAGAGGAAATTGTTCAGGTAGTTTTTGTTTAGTTTTTTCCTCGAAATCAGACAGTGAAATATCAGCATCTATTTCAAATTTTCCATGACTACGAGGAACATAGTGTCGTATGGCCATATCCTTCTCATCAGTTATTTCTCCGAAAACCACTTCCAAGATGTCTTCCAGGGTTATCAGTCCGATAGTTCTTTGGTCTTCATTGACGATGAGCGCTATATGCTGCCGCTTATGCTGGAAAAGTATGAGTAAATCCTGGATAATAAGGCTTTCTGGGATGACCAAGATATTTGGGAGTTTGAGGTCTTTGAGTGCTTTTTTGAGGTTCTTGGGATTTCGGAGAAGTGGCACCATCTTGGGTAAATAGGCGAGGCGTATGTTTTCTTGATCAAGGCTTTCTGCGTATATTGGGATACGCGACCGGTGTTTGGTTTCAAAGGTTTTCAGTAAATCCTCAAGAGTTGATTTATCAGATAAGCTCGTGATTTCATCTCGAGGGGTCATGATTTCTCGGACGGTTTTTTCAGGAAGGGTAAATATTTTTTGTAGGAATTCTTGTGAAGACTTTTCTATGGCGCCATTCTTGCCGCCCAAAGAAACCATTGCCCGAATCTCGTCTTCGGATACCGACAGAGCCGTTCCACCATTTGCATCAACTTTTTCAGGCCATACCCATTGGATAGTTCTGGTGATGGGGATAGTGAGCGGGCATAGCAAGATCATGGTTCCCCAGAGTATATGAGCGGACGCTTGTGTGAAATATACAGTGTATCGGATCGCTACTTTTTTGGGGATAATTTCTCCGAAAAGTAGTATTAAAGCGGTTCCCAGTCCTATGGCGGCGGTGAGACCTTTTCCAATCCCAAACAAATTAGTGGCGAGGACCGTCAAATAAGCACTCAACACAATATTGACCAGATTACTCATGATGAGGCAGGTCATAATACATCGATCGAGTCGGTTCATGAGGTATTGGATCTTTTTCCAAGCCCATTGTTTCTCGCTTACTAGAAGTTCCGTTTTAGCCGGAGATAGCGCGGTAAAGGCCGTTTCAGCCCCAGAAAAAAAAGCCGAAAGGATCAAAAGGATCACAATGTAGGCGATGACTTGAATTTCTTGGGGAGAAATAGATACCATGAGAAAAAAATAATTCTCATCATTATACCATATTATCGATGACTTTGCATCTGAATCATAAGCTTTTCCATTCCCAGGATTAATTCGCCACTGTCATCGGTACTCATCTGGAGTCCGCCGGTTTTCATCCGTCTATCGAGATCATAGAGCCCTTGATACATCGTGCGGATCTGATCCATAGTAAAATGTCTGGAGAGAGGGAGGGTTTTTTGAACGACAAAAGGATGGAGGTTGGTTCTCGTGGCAATGGTTTTGCTATCGAGGTGTTGGTCAAGTCCCGATCGGATCTGCGCATGGATTCGGATTTCTCGAATCATCATAGCCATGATTTGGTGTGGGGATTCGCCCATATCGATGAGCCCATGAAAAAGGATGAGCGCTTGGGGGATGTTCTGTTTGCTGAGATTTTCGAGGAAACTCCAAATCACGACTTCGGTTCTTTTAAGGGTGAGTTCTTGGATAAGGGCTTTGGTGATGGCGCCATCATCGGAAGAAAGTATGAGTTTTTCTATTTCTTGAGTGAGCATCCAGAGGTCATTGCCAGCTCGAGAGACGAGGTCTCGAGAAAGCGCCAGGGATAATTGTCCGCCTCGACTTTGGGCGTATTTGATGAGGAAATTATGCAGAGCGGTTTCATCCAGCGGCTCAAAAACTTCCGATTTTGCGTCACTGAGTAAAAATTTTGTCCACTTAACTCTCTTGTCTAAGTTGGGCTCAACCACCATGATGGTGCAAAACTCAGTAGCCTCGAGGAGTTTCTGGAAGAAATTTGATTTTTCGGCTTGTTCAAATTTTTCGGGGGTCCAAAATCCCTCCGTAAAGATGAGCCGTTTGGATCCAAAAAGATTAGGAGTGAGGACGGCATTTTCAAGGCTAGAAAGGTCGTGAGAGGCTTCGAAAGTCTCGATTTCACCATCGGCATATTTATTTCGAAAAGCTTTTTGGTAAAAGCGTTTTCGTTGGAAAAGACTATAAGTGTCGGCTCCGGTGAGGAGGATAAGGTTAGGTATCATGGGATGGGCACAATATACAACATACAACCTGCAACATACAAGTATTTTGAAGTTGTATAGTGTATGTTGGTCCTTGTAGGCTGGTTACTCTTTTTCAAATAACGTGATCTTTCGCATACCCACTCCAAGGCCGTGTTCGATACGGATGATGAACTTTTTCCCAGAAAAGGTTTTTTGAGCCACCGGTTCGATCTTGTCGCCCCATTCTACAAAACAAGAAACGTTTGGATCTTCGGCTATTTCGGAGAATCCTCGTGTAAAAAACTCAGCCGGATCTTGGAGTCGATAGAAATCGAAATGAGCGAATCCCAAAACTTGAGAACTTGAGAACTTGAGAACTTGAGAATTATTTTGGTTCTTGGGATCTTTGGTTCTTGGGGCCTCTGTTTGATATTCCTGCATCAGGGCATAAGTCGGGGAAGTGATGGCTTCTTGGACTCCAAAAAGCTTGAGCAGTTCTCGTACGGTGTACGTTTTTCCTGCGCCCAAAGATCCCTGCAAAAAGACCGTAAAATTGTCCGTTTTGTGCAGATATTCGGTATATATTTTTTCGATGACTTTGTGGGTGCCGGCGTGATTGGCGGCGGGGAAGCTGAGTAGTTTTTTCATGATAAGCCAAAATATAAGGAAAAAAGCCCCACAAACAAGTTGTGAGGCTTTGAGAAGGGGGGATTTCTGTTATCTCAATCTAAAGGTACAAGCTTTTCACCATCCCATTTGAGAAGTAGGTGCGTGATATTGACATCTCCATTTTGATCAAATGTGAGCGAGCCCATGAGTCCTGGGAAGTTTTTGATTTGTTCAAGAGCTGATTTTATCGCTTCGGTATCTTGTGGATCTTTGACTTGGTGGAGGACTTGGACGAGGATGTTTACCGCATCGACGGTGGTGGCTCCATAGTTGAGATACTCTGGAGACGCTCCGTAAGTCGCTTGATAATCACGGGTAAAATTTTGGACCTCGGGGCTTTCTGGCGCGAGGAAATTGACCGCGATGGCCTTGGTGGTATTCAAGAAATCAGAAAGCTCCCTCAGTACGTCCACGTTCCCGATGCCAATTTCATTGATCAGGATAGGCTTATCCCAGCGCAGTTCGATGAGTTGTTTGGCGATGATCTGAAATTTAGCAGGACTATTGGGGTTAAGGAAGAGGGCCTCAATGCCGGAAGCTTTGAGTTTGGTGATCCGCGTCTTGAAATCTGATTCCGAGGAAAGAAAATCTTCTTGGAGGAATTCGCCAGTGAAGGCTTCTTTGAAAACCTCTCGAACGCCTACTGCGTAGTCAGTTTGTTCGGTGAGAATCCCGACTTTTTTGAAGTTTTGATTGGCGTATTCGGCGAGGGCTTTCCCTTGACTACTGTCAGAAGGGGCGGTACGAAACACATAATCTCCTGCATGAGTGACTTCGGGACTAGTGGAGATGGAAGAGAGGAGTAGTACTTGGTTTTTCTCGGTGATGGGCGCGGCGCCGAGGGTTTCTCCTGAGCAAGCGCCTCCCAAGATGATTTTGACCTTGTCGATGTTTACGAGTTTTTGGGTGGCTTTGGAGCTGTCTGCGGGATTACATTTCCCATCTTCCCAGATGACACGCACTTTTTGACCTTTGATCTCGGTGGGCATGACGAGTTTGACGGTATCTTGGATCTGTTTCCCCAGCGAAGCCAGTTCTCCGGTGAGCGGCGCAATCGCCCCAATCACAATTTCTTGTTTTTTTGGTTCTTCGGCTCTTTGGTTCTTTGGTGTTTGATCGGTTTGGCATCCCGTGATCAAGACGCAAGATGCGAGGAGTAAAATGCTTATCAATTTTTTCATGTTTTAAATAATTATTAAATATCGTCAATAATTATATTTTTGTGTGTCGACGTGGTCAATACGCTGAAAATATTCGTTTAAACCCTAAAAAAAGACTTTAATTAGTATTCAATGCATAGCTGTCGAAGCATTATCGACAACACCTTATAAGAAATTAAATAATAAAAAAACCGACGAATCGGTTTAAATATAAGTGGTGCCGCGAGATAGAATTGAACTATCGACACAAGGATTTTCAATCCTTTGCTCTACCACTGAGCTACCGCGGCGTCGTCGTCGATGACTTTGTTTGCTCTGTTTGTCTCTTCGAGCCAAACGTCGCACTCTCCGTCATCTCCTCCTCTCACTCGCACAGCACCCGCTGCGCTCGCGTAATTGAAACCTAAAGCTCCAAGCTTTATCTGATCCTCTCACGCGCAGAGCATCTGCTCTGCTCGCGTAATTAAAACAGCCAAAGGATATTAGGCAAAAACTAATTTTCGTCAAAATAAATCTATGGAAGAGGCTTTGGGTGAGAATAAAAATACCTTTATTTGAGCGCTTGGCGCCTTTGTGTTAATGGTGCTTGAATAAGTTCTCATCTTTTTAGTTTGATTGTATTGATTTCCTACTTCAAAAGTGTTACAATAGTACATAATAAGAAAAAATCAATCCCTCATGAAAAGTCTTACGAAAGCTTACTTACTTCTTCTTTCTATTTTCTGTGTGGTGCTTATCGTGGGTAGTGTGAAAGCCACGATTTACCCAGATGAGACCGTCTACGCACCAGGTAAATTGGTGGTCCTCTATGATCCAGAAACTCAACAGGCTCTTAAAGCTTATAATAATACATCAAGAGCGAGATTAGGCGTCACGCCTTCGGATTTTAAAGCATATGCTTTTAATGAAAGCTTTTTATTACAAAGTAATTATTGCAAATAACTATGCGTAAACCTAAAAAAATTACTCTTATTACGGCGCTCAAAAACCATGTCGAGTCATTATTAGATACTCACCATGGGCAATTACGTAAATTCCCTAACTCTGTTATCGTGTTGGTGTACGTGATGTGTCTCAATATCTTGCTCCAGGGTTTTTTGGATATTTTTGTGAAATTTGGCGCCTATACCCCTTGGATAGTAGATATGCCTTGGAGGATTGATTTTCTGTTTTTGACAGCCATATCGGTCTTGATGGGCTTCCAAACCCTCAATGGGATGAAAGAGCAAAAATTGGATGTTACTCGTAACTCCATTCATTTGGGTTTGCTCGTGGAAGCCTCACTGGTTATTGGTGATTTGCACTTTATCTCTGTCTATCAAACCGTTATACCGGAAGTGTTTTGGTTTAGAATGCCTTTCATCATCCTCACCATTTTTAATATATGGATACTAGGTTATATCTTTTATAGAATGCATTTATTTGCAGACAAGGACGGCCACATTAAACTCTTTTAAAATCTTGTTTTAGAATAAGATCACATCCATCCGATCTTCATTAAGAGAAGCTTTGGTGATATTGATGGTATTGTCTTCAGCTTTTTTTGCAGCGAGATTATCGATGAGGCCTTTTGTATGGATTTCATCTCCGGTTACCAGTACGTAGCGAGGACCGACTTTGTCTAGAAGTGTTTTGATTTTTTTGCTGTCAAAATTTTCACTCGCATGGATGATGGCTACTGATACATTTTCACCTAATTCTTCAAAGAAATTACCGATTGGAAGATCTCCAATATTTCCAAAATGAGCGAGGGCAATATCCTCAAAGGTGACTTTGAAAACTACATTAGTCCGATCGTCGGTATAAAGGCTTCGTACTAAAATCCCACCTATTTCGTATTCACCAGGGAGGTAGAGCGATCTATCGGTTTTTACTTTCTCATTTACTTTACCACTAGAAAAAGTGCTGCACGTGACCTTGTCACCAAAATCATCACCTGGCTCGAAAGCCATGGTGGCGCTTTTCCCAGCCTTAAGCACAAAACATCCGTTGCCGCTGTAGGTTATATTCATCTCGGGTATTGTAGGTATTAAGTAATAAGTATCAAGTATTAAGGGTGTTGAATATCATGAGTTTCTGTGCTATAATGAAGGGAAATAAATCCTAATCACGCATGGCTTCAGCAAAAAAACCAGTTCCAACCTCTCAAAAGAGAGTAGATCATAAAACATCTATCCCGAAAGGAGGGCTCAAAACGCATGATGGTCGGGTGCTGACCCTCGAAGAAGAGGCGCTCTTGGCTCAAGCCAAAGCGGACCAGGTTGCCAAAGCGGCCGATGCGGAGATAGAGAAGGGACAATATCGGTTTGATGAAAAACAAGCGACAGAAGCCATACCCGTGAGTGGAACGACAGAAGCGGAAGCGCCCAAAGAAGCCCCCGTGATCGTGGAAAAAAAAGTAGAAACGGTACAGAATGAACCGAAAGAAGAAGCTCCGAAGAAAGAAAATGCTACCACCAATATGATCAAAGAAAAAGCCAAGGAAGCAAGTGCCAAACTTGCTGAGCAGGTCAAAGGAAAAGCCTTTGCGAAAGCGAAAGAATTTGGGAAAAACAACTTTAAAAATATTTTAGCCATGGCCAAAGATAAAGCCCTTCCAAAAGGGAAAGCCCTCGCTGGAAAAGCGATGAAAGCGGTCACTTTCAAAAAGCTTATGATGATGTTTAAGAAGTAAACCCATCCCCCGGACCCCCTTCCCTTTAAAAAAAAGGAAGGGAGAGATTGATTTTGTGTTAAGATGGTCTTGATGTCTTATTTTACCGATCACGGTTTGGATCTTACTCCGCAGCAGGAAGCTCAATTTGAAAAGCTTTTTGAGTTGTTTACGGATTGGAATAGTAAGATCAATCTTTCGGCGATCCGGGACCGAGAGGGGATCTATCTCAAGCATTTTGTGGATTCGCTTTTGGCGACCAAGCACGTAGATTTTTCTGGTAAAAAGATCGCTGATCTGGGTACGGGGGGCGGTTTTCCGTGTTTGCCTTTGGCGATCATGCATCCGGATTCTACCATCCATGGTTTTGATAGTGTGGGGAAAAAACTCAAAGCGGTTCAAGATATGGCCGATCAATTGGAGCTCGGGATAAAAACCTTTCATGGGAGACTGGAAATGTTTGGTCAAAAGCCGTCTTTCCGAGCGCAGTATGATCTGGTCACCACCAGAGCCTTGGCACCGTGGGAGACCCTGATGGAATACGCACTCCCTTTTGTCAAAGAAGGGGGCTTTTTGATCGCTTATCAGGGGCCTTCGATACTCGAAGATCTACAGTCTACAGGGGATGCTTGTGAGATTTTGGGAGGAGAGATCGTCGAAATCTGGGAAGAAAGGTTGCATCAGTTCCCCCTTGCAAAGGGGGATGAAGCACGAAGTGATTCAGGGGGTTTTATGGAAGAAAGAGTGATCATCCAGATCGAGAAAGTAAAAAATACGCCGAAAAAATATCCGAGAGAAGTGGGGATGCCCAAAAGTAACCCTTTGCGTTAGAGCGAAAAGGGGATCCCAATACAGATCCTTATCATGCGGGATCGGGATAAAGGATGACCCCTCTATTGGCTTGTGGATGATTGCTTTGTGGGCTGTCGAGAGGGAGGAGCGCTATATCAAATAAGTCATTTGCCTGATCTGGGCGTTCATGTAGATGCTTAATCCCATGTAAAAAGGCTCGAGAGGCTAACACTGCAAGATTTGGTTTTGATCTTACGGCAACGCTTGTACAATTCATATTGGACTGTCTTTCTTCCCAAAATTTGGCTTTTGGGTGCGTACCTAGCGCCGTTATTTGAGAGACGCCATCAGGAGAAGCTACCATGAGACCAGTGAGTGCATCCTCTAAATCTGAGAATCTTAAATTTTGATAGGCGAGCACGGGACTCTTGTCTGGAAGATGCAGTTGGTTTTGATTCTCAGAAAGGATGACAATACGGTTGACCCTGTCTCCAAATTCTGTGGCGGCAAGCATTGGAACACTGGTGGCTACCGCCAAATCAAGATCATAGGCTTTTGCTGAATCAAGAAACTCAGCGTTCAGCATGTGAGTTTGATCTGGGCTATGAAGTTCATCGATACGTCGAGGATGACCTTCTCGGACATCTCGTCCGCCGAGGGCTAAGCCATTTTCCATGAGATTTCGAACCCTGGCTTCGACCTGAGTAGGCGTGAGTCTGCGACCTATGGTCATGGATGTTTGCTCATATTCGGTAGGGATAAAGATTCGATTCACTGGAATCTCTAAATCATCTCGGAATTGAAAAGTTTCGTTTTGCATTAGGCGGGATCATGATGAAGGAGTAGAGCTATATTGGCTTGGATGTTTTCAGCTCCTTCCCCTTGAATTTGGAGAGGAGTAAGGACTATGTCGTAGGTTTGTGTGTCACGGCTAGGAAGACTATCCCAGATTTCGCTCATATATCGGTCGACGGCCATGGGGGCAAATCTTGGAGATGAACTCGTCTCTACACTAAAATTAGTTGTGAAACCCGTACCGGCTTCCCATCCGTTCTTCCAGAAGGCTTCTCGGTAGCAGGTCGCCATAGCGTTGGTCTGATTTTTTCCCTTGGCATGACTGGTCATGAGCTGAGTGAGGCATCGCCTCATGCCATCGTAATCTAGATTTTGATAGGCGAGCACGGGGCTTTTATCCGGGAGGTGAAGGCGGCCTTGGGTTTCGGTCACCACCGCGATGCGATCGGATAGAGATCCAAAATGAGTGCCGGCCAACATGGGGACTTGGGAGGCTGTCTGGAGGGAGAGGTTGTAAAGTTTATTCCCATCAAGATGTTGTTCGTCTAAAATATTGGGTTTGTCAGGATGAAACATACCCACTTCTGTAGGTTGCCCATCAGCATTTACGGTTTTGCCCCCAAGTATGAGACCACTTTCGATAAGGTTTGTAATCCGTGCTTGGACATCCCACACCGTGAGATGGAGTCCGGCGGGGACCGGTTTATCTTCGTATCCGGGTGGGATGAAGAGTCGATTTTCCGGTAATCCTAAGTCGTTTAAGCGGTCAAAAGACATGTAATCCTTTTTTAAGTATTTATTTTTTAATGTTTTCTTTTGTTTTGTCAATTTGTGTGTCTTTTATCTTTTGACAAAAACACTCTTATACCTATACTATGGTGTAGGTTATTTAATCGCAATAAAGAAATTATGATTACGCCAGAAAATAAGAAATCGCTCAAAATATCCCTCAAGAAAATACGAGGGTTATGCGACAAGCTCGAACAAATGGTTGAGGGGGATTCGTATTGTCTTGATATCGCTCAGCAGGCCAATGCTGGGATCGGACTCTTCCGAGGGTTTAATCAAAATATACTCAAAAATCATCTCCAAACCTGCGGACATAAAAAAATGCAGTCCAAAGATGAAGCAGATCGGCTCAAGTTTATCGAAGAACTTATCACGGTTTTTAATCGTTCATCTTCTAAATAATGGATCATTCCCAACATCAGCCAAAACCTTCACACGAGCCTGGACCGTCTTGTCATATCCATAAGAAGCCCAAGTTTGATTGGCTTCTTTGGGGGAGTTTGGGGATTGTGCTGGTGGGCTATGTGCTGTATTGGCAGTTTGAGGGAATGATCACCGAAAATTCTTATTTGCTGACTTTTACTCAGTCCAATTTTGAATTACTCAACAAAATGGCTTTGGGTATCGCTTTGGGAATCTTTTTCGTAGGCCTTTTGGATAAGGTGCCTCGGTCGCTCGTGATCTCGGCTTTAGGGCATGATGGGTTTTCGGGCATCGTTCGAGCGGTGTTTGCGGGCGTGCTTTTAGATCTATGTTCCCATGGGATATTGATGGTGGGGATGAAGCTCTACGAGCGAGGGGTGAGGCTTGGACAAGTGATGGCGTTTTTGATCGCCAGCCCTTGGAATTCTTTTTCACTCACATTAATATTATGGGCATTGGTGGGATTTAAATGGATGATGACGTTTCTCCTTCTCTCGATGTCGATTGCGTTGATATCAGGCATGATCTTTGATCATCTGGTCAAGATCAAAATCTTGCCTGAAAATCCTCATAAAATTGAGATTGATCCTGATTTTCATTTTTGGAAAGAGGCCGGAAAACACTGGAAAATCGCTAAATTTAACGTTTCCTTTTTTTCTACTATTTTGACAGGCGGTTTTCGTGGTTCCAAGATGGTCCTTAAGTGGGTGTTTTTTGGAGTGATTTTGGCGAGTCTGATCAGGACTTTCTTGAGTGCGGATAATTTTGAGACATTCTTTGGGCCCACTATCGCGGGGCTTGGGCTGACGATACTTGTGGCGACGATCATAGAAGTTTGTAGTGAAGGTTCGACCCCGATCGCGGCAGACTTGGTCACCAGAGGTGGTGCCCCGGGGAATGGATTTGCCTTTTTGATGACGGGGGTTTCGACCGATTACACCGAGATCATGTCGATCAAAGAAACGACCAATTCGTGGAAGATTGCGTGGTTTTTACCGCTCGTGACCTTGCCTCAGGTTATTTTGATTGCCTATATTTTGAATCAATTATAAACATTTCACTTTTTACTATTTTATCATTTTTTTTCCCATGGATCATCACACCCATGCTCCCGAAAAATCAAAACTCCAGACGTATTGGCCGCTGATTTTGGTGCTTCTTTTTATCCTTGGCGGGACGCTCCATTTTGGATGGCTCAGAGGGGATTACAGTTTGTGGATGCAGGAGTTTACCCCTTCTTTTGATCCAAAAAATTGGATGCTCGATTTTATGGGGCTGTTCTTTCTGGCTTTTGCTTTTTTCAAATTGCTCGATATTAAAGGGTTCGCTGATGCGTACCGGGGCTATGATATGCCGACAAAATTTTGGCCAACTTGGGGTTATATTTATCCTTTCGTAGAATTGGCTTTTGGGCTTCTCTTGCTCCATCGTATTGAGCTTTTTTGGACGCAAATGGCGATCGTTGTAGTGCTAAGTGTTTCTATCATTGGGGTTATCCAAGCCGTCTTGGATAAAAAAAAGATCAGATGTGCTTGTCTGGGGACGGGATTCAACCTTCCAATGACGACGGTTACCATCATCGAAGACGCGGTCATGATCTTGATGGCGGTTTATATGTTGCTCGTCTAGACAAAATATACTTTTTAACTACACTGATAATCAATACTTGATGAAAAAACTACTAGCCCTTTCCTTTCTTGCCACAAAGCTTCTCGGCTTATACTGCTTTGGTAGTATGAGTTTGGCCGCTTGGGGCGCCGTAGAAGCCAAGGCTCCCTGTCATGGGGTCGAAGTTTTGCAGATAGCTGAAAATCAAGAAACAGACTGCGAGGCTTGCGCTATCGCCGCTGAGTCTTGGGATCAAGAAATTCTAGCGGCTGGGGATATAGTGTTTACACAATTTGCCGCGTTGCCCGTTTTGGTTTGGGAAGCCATCATACAACCAAGCCCTTTGGTGGCTGGTATTTATCAATCATATGATCCACCTCCACAGGTAATCTATAAAACCGCTTTTCATCTTCCGACCTCTGTGACGGTTATCTTGTCTTAATTTTTGTGTTTTCATTTTTCCGTGAGGGCTCGCTTTGAGTTCTGATGGTATTTTTATATTTTATTATCTTTTTTATTATGAAAAACCTTGTTATCGCTTTTGTACTCTCTTTTTGTTTCCTTTTGACGGGATGCGGCCAAAAACCCATGACCGATGCTGATATGGCTCAAAAATATGGGCTTTCGCTCGAAGAATACCAAGAACAAAAAGAAGCCGCCGCTCGTATGAATATGAATATCGAAGACCATCTCAATATGGGGGACATGGACGCAATGGATCATGGTGATATGGACTCAGAAGTGGATGATATGGAAGAACATCGTCAAGCCGCAGAAGCTATGGGAATGACGCTCGAGGAGCACATCGAAGCTGGTCATGTTGGTCACTAATATTTGAGTCCTATGAAAAAATTACTTTATCGGAAACGATACACAACACTCTCGCTCCTGGGGATCCTGCTCTTGGTGGGTTTTGGCGTTTGGTATAATGCATCGGTTGATACGCCCGCAAAGGCTTTTATGAAAAAAGAACCCACCTGGCAAACCACAAACCCTGTGGTAGCTCAGGATTTTGCCTCGATCAAACTCACTGGCAAGGTCAAATCCAATGGCTTTGCCATTGTGGCGCCTCGGCGTGTGGGGATCATCCAGGATTTACTTGTGGATATTGGGGATAGTGTCCGTAAAGGCGAAACCCTAGGATATCTCTTTCCAGATGGTGTAGAGGGCCAGAGCTCGTCATCTATTGCTCAAGCGAGTACGCAACTGGCAAAAGCTCGAGCGGAACTGGTCAATGCTCAAGGAGTGGCTCTGGATGCCGTTAATTTTGCACAACAAGGCCTAAGAGAAACCCAAACGAAACTCTCAAATCTCAAAGATACGAGTGATGCGAGTCGGAACCAGCTTCAACAAAAACATCAGGAAGCTCGTACGGTGGCGACACAAGTTTTTGAAAATCTCAAACGGCTCCTTTTTGGTAGTACTAATCTCAATAACTCAAATCGGTCTATCTTGGGCGATTTTTCAAATCGAATTCAAGAAACAAAAGTCGAAAACAGTGTCACCGAGATTGAGCGTATGGAAGCGGCGGGCTTGAATGGTCAGGAGGATATCTATGATCATTTGAGTCATGTTACCGAACTTTTAAAAGAGGCAGAGATTTTGTATAAGAGTGCAAAAGAATCAAGAGGATCATCGATGGAATTGATCGAGAAAAACCTAAAAGCGATTCAAAGCGATCAAATACGAGTCCTCAAAGCGCAAGAAAGTCTGGATGATGTGATATTGCAGGTTCGAGAATTGGCTTCGACGCTTGATAAATCCCAGGAGTCGCTGAATCTCGTAAAGTCTCAGCAAAACCTATCGATTACGAATTTGGAGAATGCGGTTGAGGTCGCTTTAGCGAATTACAATGCCGCTTTAGTAAAAGCCGGACACCAGAGAATAGTAGCTCCGTTTGATGGCGTGATCTCAGGACGAATGGTTGAAGTAGGGCAGGGTGTCACGCCTAATACCGTGCTTTTCCATATGGAAGGGGTGCCTACGGCGCGGGCGGACCAGTCGCTTTTTGAAGTGCATTTTGCGATCCCAGAATCTTGGGTGGGTAAAGTCTC
>DATDAE010000116.1:0-11189 GCA_036525565.1 Candidatus Altimarinota bacterium | reverse complement strand
GAGAACCCAAGGTATGAATATCGAGATTGGTATCGGCAACATGGGATTTACAAGCCCGAAACCCGATACCATCAGGCGTTGGACTCGGACAAATAGCCCCAGTATCATCCCCCTCTGGTCTAAAAATCTCATACCCCAAGGAGCCGAGTCTTTTGGCCGACCAATCCATGTAGGGTTCATCAGTGGCAATTTTGATAAAAGGATAATCCTTCAAATCCACGGTTCCAAATCTTTGGGTGAAGGCGTTCTGCAAATCCGTGGGCATATCGAGTGAACGTTCATAAAAATTGACCTCAAAATCCAGCGTATCATCAAAGTCTTCCACGGTGGAGGTCGGGGTATCGGCAATGCTCTGATCGATCTGACGAAACAAACTAATCTCCAAGGGCCTTCCATCTTCCAAAAGTCCTACGAGTTCAGATGCCCGTCCCTCCAAATTCCAGCTTGTGTTTATGTCCCCTCCCAGAAGCGCGAGTGATTGCAGCGCCTGGTCGGAAACGGTTTGAGCCGGTAAATGAAGGCCTTTGCCTCTGGCATTTTTATGAAAGAGTGCAGATTCAATCCCACTTTCAGACGCATAATAAAACTGCAAAGAGCGTCCCATATCGACTTCACGATCAAAGGATCGCCCAATAGAGATCATAGTTCCCAGAACTAGGGAAGAAATAAAGAGGGAGACGCCCATAGCGATCACGATCGATACGCCGGGAGATTTGGTATGCATCAAGAGGCATTATAAGCAAACTTGAGAACTTGGGAACTTGAGAATTCGAAAATCCAGGAACAAATAAACCCCATTGTCATCCTCTGACTTGATCAGAGGATCTAGTAGTCCTAAGATTGAGTGGATTAATTTTTAAATTTTTTGAATATGTATCAATTGGTACTTATCAGACACGGAGAAAGTGAATGGAATGCTAAAAACCTGTTCACAGGATGGACTGATGTGGAATTAACCCAAAAAGGGAGAGATGAAGCTTTGCAAAGTGCAAAGGCGCTCAAAGAAGCCGGCATTGAGCTTGATCTGGCCTACACTTCTTATCTCAAGAGGGCTATTCACACACTTAATATTGTTTTGGATGAGACAGATTATGATTGGTTGCCCGTGCGGAAAGATTGGCGACTCAATGAGCGGCACTATGGGGCTTTGCAAGGGTTTAATAAAAAAGAAAAAGCAGAAGAGTATGGTGAAGAACAGGTGCATTTATGGCGACGTAGTTTTGATGTACCACCCCCGCCATTGTCACTCGATGATCCTCGTCATCCTCGCAATGATATTCGTTATAAAGCCTTGAAACCAGAACAGCTTCCGGCTTGTGAGAGCTTGAAAGATACGATTGCCCGCATGATGCCATTCATCACGGATGAACTTTTTCCAGCGATTAAAGAGGGGCGGAAAATTATTATTTCAGCCCATGGCAATAGTCTCAGGGCTTTGGTCAAATATCTGGATAATATTCCTGATAGTGAGATCCCAGGACTCGAAATCCCGACAGGGAAAGCCTTTATTTATGAACTCGATGAAGACCTAAAACCTTTAAAGCATTATTATCTTTAAATGCAATACACTCGCCTTTCCACCACCGATACAAAAGTCAGTAGTGTCTGCCTAGGAACGATGAGTTTCGGGGCCCATGTGAACGAAGAAACCGCACGAGCCGTCATGGATAAATCCCTCGAACTGGGGATCAATTTTTTTGATACGGCGGAGCTTTATGCGATTCCGCCTTGCAAGGAGACCCATGGACTGACCGAGGAAATCATCGGTCGATGGATGCGGGATAGAGGCAACCGATTCGACATAGTACTGGCGACCAAAGTCGTGGGACCCACTCGTGGAGCCTTTGATAGTTATATTCGTGGAGGGGAGACGGGATTTGATCGTAAAAATATCATGCATGCGGTAGAGGATAGCCTCAAGCGACTACAAACCGATTATATTGATCTCTACCAACTCCATTGGCCTGATCGTAATGTGCCCAAGTTTGGACAGCGGAATTGGGTGCATGCCACGGAGGAACAGGCCACGCCCATCCTGGAAACCTTGCAAGTACTCGCAGAACTTCAAAAATCCGGCAAAGTGCGGCACTTCGGACTTTCCAATGAGACCCCTTGGGGAACTTTAGAATTTTTACGGCTAGCTCGTGAAAACAATCTACCGCGAATGGTATCGGTTCAAAATAATTATAGCCTTCTCACTCGGTCGTATGAAACCGCGATGGCTGAGATTAGCATGCGTGAAGATATTGGATTATTGCCTTATTCGCCTTTGGGCTTTGGAGCTTTGGGGGGCCGTTATTTGGATGGGAAGAAACCCAAAGGAGGACGTTTCACTTGTTATCCTCAGTTTGCGACGAGATACAGAACCCCGCAAGTAGAAGGTCTGATCAAGCGATACAAAGCGTTGGCCGAATCACACCAAATCACACTCCCACAACTTGCGTTGGCGTTTGTGTACGCACAGCCTTTTGTCACGAGTACCATCATAGGCCCCTCCAATGTCGAACAATTGGTGGAAAATGTAGGCGCGCTGGACATCAAACTCCCTAAAGAAATATTAGCCGGTATTGAGGAGATTCACGAAGCGTGTCCTAATATTTGTCCATAAAAAAACATCCTCGATCGGAAGAATAATATTTGAAATAAGTGTCGCCGAGAGGTCTCCCGCTTTGTGTTGTCACCCCGAACTTATTTCGGTCGATAATGGTGGCTTTTATTTGCGTTTTATGTTAAAATATATCATTAATGCAATTTTTAAAGAAGCTCTCTAAGCGTTTACTCGCACTCACGCTCCTCGCGATCACCGTGGGACAGGCCCTGATGCCAGCGGAAATCGCTTATGCAAGGGCGAATGATCCAGCTCGATTTGTACTCACGCTCAAAGAGGCCTTTGACCAAGATATTGATCAGCGTCAGGCGAATTTGGTGTTTAGGACACTTTCTCTTTTTCCGGAGCGTTTCTATAAAAGTCTCAACAATGTGACCCTCTATTTTCAGAAAAATAACCGTTCTCCCAGGGGCCGTGCCAACAGCCAAAAGATTGTGCTAGAAGCGGGTAAGATGTCTGATCCTGAAATGCTGGCGGTATTGATCCATGAACTTGGACACGTCTATGATCTGGGTACGGCACAAGGAACCCGTAGAGCGGCTTCAAGCGCCTTTAAATTTAAAAATGGTGAAGCCGTGAAATCGGATGATCCCAGTTTGAAGTTTTACACGCTAGCCTGGAGTAGTAGTACTCGTTACCGAGGGGGCATAGACCGAGTGAATGATTTTATTTCTACTTATGGAGCGAGTAGTCCTTTTGAGGATTTTGGGGAAGCTTTCGTGTTTTATGTGCTCCATGGCGAGGAGTTTGTGAAACGAGCGAGAAGTAACGAAATCTTGAAAGCGAAATATAAATACCTTTGGGAGGCGTTTTCTGGTCAACGGTTTGCTTTTGGATCAAACCAGGCCTATCCCAAAACGTTTTTCGATGCGACGAAGCTTTCGTATGATTTTGCTAAAATGCTTTCCTATGCCGATCAACAAAGAAGAACCTTGGCACGAGAAGAAAACCTCAGGAAAAGAAGACAAACCAGAAAAAGAGACCAACTCCGAAGATTGGCCCAAAGCAGGCTCAGACCTCTTGCGATAGCGCCTTAAACCAAAGCGTTAGGATCATACATCAGGTCATCATCTCCATCGAGATATTGATAGGGATCAGCCACTGGTTCGAGTTTCCCGTGCTGGTTAACCTGATAAAAACACAGACATTGTTTTTGTATTTCGCTTAAATCTTCTTCGGGAACTGGTATATTAACGATGAGTTCGCCGGTATTTGGCTCTTCAAAAAATTCAGCATTATCCGGTAGATTGTTTTCTTGCTGTACAAGTTCAATTTGTCTTTGTAGATGAGGTTTTTCGGCTTCTCGATCGAGACCATCAGTGAGCGCTTCTTCGTTGAGCCTTTGTTCGTCTTGGTCTAGGCGAGCCTCGTGGTCGTGCATTCGCTGGATCTTTTCGCTGGTTTCTCCAGGGGAGATTTTTTCATGATCGACCTCCTCCGCTTGGGACTGCGGTTGATCTTTTTCTTCGAAATTTTCACCAGGTGCATTTGGAGCCATCAGGTTATTATATCAGAATTATGGGTTTAATGCCAGTAATGAACCCACCCCGACTGCTGCGCAGTCACCCCTCCCTTTTGGTAACCAAAAGGGAGGGGATGGGGGAGGGTTTATTTTTTGACAAAACAAAGTTTCCCTTCTACCATTCCTCCCGTAATGCAACAAATGACTACGACAACAACTACCACGACCCATTAATACTTGGAGGTTTGTTGTTGCGCAGATAACAGAATCTCCGGAAAGGGGATTTTTTTAAACCTATGTATCATGTGTAACACTTGTGATGATCTCGAACTACGACGCCGACATACTGGGAGTCATATCCTTTCCTATGCGGTCGGACTTGAATTTGGTGAAGTTAAGCGAGGGGTGGGCCCTTGGACTGACACTGGATTTTACCAAGACTTTGATTTTGGAGACCGGGAAATATCGGACAAGGATTTTAAAAAAATCGAGAAAAAGATGCGATGGATCGTCAATAAAGATTTTAAAGTAGTCAGAGAAATAGTGTCTCCACAGGAGGCTCGAAAGGTTTTTGCACACGATGAATATAAAATAGAATTGATCGATGAGATTGTCGCGAGAGGCGAGGAACTTACTTTCCATAACTTCGTCGATGACACCGGACGGGCGGTTTATCAGGATCTTTGTGCAGGGCCACATCTAGAGTCCACCGGGCAAATCGGAGCTTTCAAATTGATGAAACTCGCCGGCGCTTATTGGCGAGGCGACAGTGATAAAGCTACCTTGATCCGTATCTATGGAGTGGCCTACAAATCCCAAGAAGACTTAGAGGCCTATTTGCATCTGCTCGAAGAAGCCGCCAAGCGTGATCATCGCAAGCTCGGAGCCGAACTAGATCTGTTTACGTTTTCAGATTTGGTGGGGCCAGGCCTTCCGCTTTACACGCCAAAAGGCACCTTTATGCGGGAAAAAGTAACGCAAATTTTACACGATCTCAAAAAGGAAAAAGGCTATGAATTTGTCTGGATTCCTCACATCACTAAAAAAGATCTTTACGTAAAATCAGGCCATTGGGATAAATACAAAGATGATCTTTTTCATGTGCACGGAAAGGGGGATACTGAGTTTGTGATGAAACCGATGAACTGTCCGCATCACGCGCAGATTTATGCTTCCAAGATGCGGTCTTATCGAGACCTTCCGGTTCGGATAGCTGAGACGACGACCTGTTATCGGGATGAACTTCCAGGAGAGCTTATGGGTCTTTCACGGGTACGAAGCTTTACCCAAGATGACACACATCTGTTTGTTAGGATGAGCCAGATCAAAGAAGAGGCTCGAGGGGTGGTGGATATCATTCGTCAGTTTTACACACGCCTTGAAATGTTTGGAGAAGACAATTATTGGGTGAGTCTATCGGTACGAGATCCACAAACATTGGATAAATATTTGGGCGATAATAAGAACTGGGATTTAGCCGAACAATTCCTCGAAGAAATTGCGCAAGAAGAAGCCCTACCCTACAAAAGAGTAGAAGGAGAAGCGGCTTTTTATGGGCCAAAACTAGATTTCCAGTTTAAGGATGCCATTGGCCGAGAGTGGCAACTGGCAACACTCCAGATCGATTTCGTACAACCAGAACGATTTGAACTCGAATACGTGAATGAGAAAGGAGAACGAGAGCGACCGGTGATGATCCATATTGCGATTGCGGGATCTTTGGATCGATTTTTATCGGTCATGATCGAACACTTCGCGGGAGCTTTTCCGGCTTGGCTTGCTCCAGTGCAATGTCATATACTGCCGGTAAATGAGGCTCATGATGAATATGCTGCAACAGTGTTGCAAGAAGTGGAATCGGTAGACGGACGGGCAGAACTCTATGAGTCTACCGAGAGTCTGGGGAAACGAATCAGAAATTGTCAGACGGCCAAAGTCCCCTTTGCGGTAGTACTGGGAGACAAGGAACAAGAAGAAAAATCAGTCACTATTCGAAAGTATGGGGAGCAAAAAGATGAAACCATGACACTCGAATCGTTCTTGGCGCTTTTGAAAGATTAATACGCCAGTGTTGAAATGGTTTGCTAAACCTGTCAAATTGCGTAAATTAAAGGTGTTGTTAATTTTATAAACGATTGTGCATGAGCCCTAGTGATGAAGCGGCCTCTGCCACTGACACGCTAGGAGGAGAACAGACTATTACCGGAGGATTGAGTAGACTCGATGAGCAAACAAGTGACGACGTTTTGGCGTCTAAATTTAGAGATGCTTGTAGTTTTGTGGATATTGCCATAGGTTCAGACCAAGCCGAGAGGTTGCTGAAGTGTACTACGCTTTCGGATTACACCACGGGGCGTATTTGGATGGCTCTTGGGGATTTTGGGAGAGCGGCCGATGATTTCTCGGCCGCCTGCGAAAGCGGGGCTTTTCAAGCACAAGCGACTTTTTACACCGGGATCATCGCTATTAATCAGGATGATTTGAGCAAGGCCGAAGCCCAATTTGAATCATCTGCAAAGAAGGGCTCCCAGGAAGTACTCCCTCGTAATGTGATCAGGCAACTTAAACTCAAAGATTATGCACCCCAGGCCACCTATGATGGTGCTGTAACCGTGCAAGAAGCCGTTTCGTATGGGAAGAAAAGGATAGATTCCGAACGAGAGTTTGCGCATCAAAAAAGTATTGTAGAGGCGGCACAAGGCGGTGAGGGGGCAGCCATAGAAACTATTGAAAAGACTTTATCCATAAAGGCTGATACGAAATTTACTATTAGCTTGGGTCCTGAAATACGAGCCGAGCGATATCTCTTTTTGGGACATGCTCATTTTGCTGCGGGACAATTTGAAGCAGCTATTGAAGATTTTCGGAAAGCCGCCAATAATTGTCGTCAGTATAAATACATGACCCCCTCAGAACTCAGGGGGGCAGACGAACGACGTAAGGATTTCATGCCAGGGGAATCCCTTGAAATAGCCGCGGAAGCGATTTTTCATCGAGCCGAATGTGAAATGGCCTTAGGCCGGGATTCCGCTCTCAAGGAGTTTGCCTGGTGTGCCGGACAGCATGTAAATCCCTGGTATTATCGGGCACAATATCGGATATGGGAGATAGAAGCAGCCAAAGGAGAGCTCGATCAAGCGGTTTATCATGCACAGTCAGCCTACGAAGGGGCGAGGGATTATCTGGCGGCACATCCCAAAGATGAGGAAGCCCTCCTCTTTGTCCTGAAAACAGGCTGCCGACGACTAGAGGCTTGTGAGAAATTATCTCAAGATCGTGAGGGTGGAGTAGATGCTCGAACGGTTGGGAAGTTTCAAGATCCAGAGGCTATTATTCCGGTATTACAGCAAGACAGTTATCAAGTCATACAATCAGGTTCACAAAACCTAGAGATCAAGCACGAAGCCTTGGAAGGGCTTTTGGCGGTAGCGGATTATTATCTAGGGCACGAGGATGAGTCTTTTACATGGATAAACCTCATAGGGAACCCCGTAGAACAAGTTTCAGGAAGGGCGATAGCGGATTTTATTTTGGAAGAACTCACTCGAATGGGGGAGGAAGATCTGCTTATTGGAGCCAAGATAAAACAAGATCATATCGAAATGGCACTCAATCAGAGAAATACGAGCGAAGAGCCCCCGGAGAGACTGGAGGGCGATATTGATGCTAGTTTAGCAGAAATGTATGCACTCATACAGGCCGCCGGAGCGCAGGATACAGAGCTTGAAAAAGCCCTTATCTCGGTCACCGTCGAAACACTTCTGATGTTGGGGCGAGATTATAAACTCCCCACACCTGTGGCGGTAGCTGAGTCAGATGAGCTTGGAAATATTCTTTCTTCTGATTTTAATTACGCTTTAGTCCCAGAGGTAAGTTTGGGCATGATCCATAGACAAGAGGTTTGGGGACTAGAAGGGACCAGCACTAAGCCCGAACAAGCGTTGGTATACCTTCATAAAATAGAATCATTTGGAGATAAAGTTCCCTATAAATTGAGAGCCGAAGCCGCACATCATACAGCCTGTATTGAAGCTTTCAAATTTTCTACGATATTGGCGGAGCATGAGCTCGCCAAGACTTTCCTAACGATTGAACCGGCCGAAATCAAAGAAGTCTCGGATCCAGGCATCAAGGATGACGCTGGTAAAATAGATCTTATACTGTGCAGAAGATTGAGAACGTTGATAAAGGCTGTGGGAGAATTGGAACCTCGAGCTCTTATTAGCAGAAAAACAGCGCCAACTCGTGAAAATGGTCTGAAAGAGCTTAAGTTTGAGCTCAATCCAAGTTCACACCAAAGAGTTTTGAGACGTCAGGGTTTGGATGGGCGTTTACCCAAAAATGGAGTGGTTGGAGACTTGAGAGAACTGGATCTACGGAACATGCCAAGAACGCTTGGGAGAGTTTTTAGTCAGATGCAAAATATTGGGATATCAGCCTCCGTGCTTGCGGCTTTAGATATGGGAGAACACGCCATTGGGACAGAGGCTCTGACTGAGGAAGAAGCGCAAAAACGCCGAGCATTCTTAGTGTATGCTATTCATTATTGTGTGAGCGCTATTTTTGAAGTTCCCGCTGAAGGCTCCACGAGTCAAAATAGACAAATAAGGGTGCTCAATTTCTTGGAGCAACAATCAGGGGATGGCTTGAAGGGGGGAATAGAAAAAGCGCGAGGGCTTTCAGATCAATACCGAACCGTGCTCGAGCGATTTGGTCTTGCGGAAGGCTATGGACTCGCTCATTCTCGATTTGAGGCAGGGCTTTTCTATGCCGAACAAGATGATCCAGATGCAGCAGCGGAGCATTTTCTAGCGTGCCTACAGGAATCAGGGCTTGCGGCCATAAGTCTTTATAATTTAGGGGCTTGTACGAGAGACCGGAATTTTTCGATTGATTATTTTCAGAAAGCCTTAAGGCATCCTGAAGCCACTCTTGAAATAAAAGTTCAAAGTATTCTCCAGATTATGGAGGTATATCTCAATCGAATGGATAGAGCTCGAAACACGCAAAATACCGATACCGCGAAAGCTATGAAGGGTTTTGCCTCACAGGTTCAAAAATTGGAGACACTGACAAGACAATTCCCCGCAGAAGAAGTTCCAGATAGTCTAAGAGAGGCCGCGTGTTTGGGGTTATATTATCGAGGACTCCATGCGCAATGGCGGGGCGCTCGATTGGAGTTCGACCCCCACAACAACGGTGCCATGAGAACTGATGAACAAATGCAAGCTGATACCGACCAAGCTTTGGGATACTATAGTCAAGCTTTGGTAATGGCTTCAGCATTAGGAAATGATGATCTCCAAGAAGGCATTCGTAACAAGATGGTGCAAATCGTAGCACCTTCTCAAAATGCGGCCCGTATGAGTGCCGATACTATCAGTCATTTTGAAAATAGATCAGGACAAACGATGGCACACATACTCGAGCAGCTCAGCAGAGTGGAGAGAGGAGACGTGTCTGACGGGAGCGTGCTTTCAGAGATACTAGAAGTCGAACCTTTTGCGGGGCATCCCTATAAATTGATGATTCTTTTTGAAGGCGTGGGGATAAATGAGCCCAGAAGTATATTATTGATTGAGGATCTTTTGGCGCTCGTGGAGGAAATGCCATCAAGCCAAGATGTGGTCTATTTGATTCAGGTTATTTGGGAAGAATTGAAGCGTCTCAAACAAGAGATTGCCGATGCTACTTCTGTCGAAAGTGTGGCGTTGCGCATAGGAGAGGGCCGGGTGGTAAAAGAGTTAAAAATAGCAGGACCCTTCGCCGAAACACAAGTTTTAGACAGAATGACAGTAGGAAGCTTGGATGAAACGATAGTACTCCCAAATCCAGAAGAACGGGATTAGTTTTGGCTCAAGATGAGTTTACTCGCTTCCACCAGATGCCGGAACCGATCGCCATGGAGTTTTTCACCGCCAAACCAGCGGGTAACCACCACGACCGTATTTACAAAATCCTGTTTCTGGAGTTGTCGCAAGATTACCATGCCGGCCCCGGTTTCCCCATCGTCATTTTTGGTCTCCCAGATTTGACCGTCTTTGCTCAGTCTTGCGGCCCAAGAATTATGCGTAGCACGAGCGTAGCGAGGACTACTTTTGAGCTTTTTGAGAAAGATCTTGAGGTCTTCTCGTGAGGTGACATGACCTGCAGCGACGGAGTATTTAGACCCTCTATCTTTGATCACGTCTTCGAGCAAGACAAAGTTTTCGGCTATTGTTTGGGCTTCAGAAACCAAAATCTTGGATTGGGAGGGATTGTTCATGAAAAAAACTTAAGAACTTGTGAACTTGAGAACTTAGGACTTAAAGTATGATGAGATCTTTGGGACATTGACTAAGTATTTCACAGCCGTCTTTTTGCACCCAGACGAGATCTTCGATCCGGATGCCAAACTTACCTTCATAGTAAACCCCTGGCTCGATGGTGATAATCATATTGTTTTCTAGGAGCGCCTCCAGATCCTTACCAGAAACACGCGGCTCTTCATGTACATTTATACCTACCCCATGTCCTAGAGAATGAGTGAAAAAGGGTTCCTCTTTTCCAAGTTGTTCACGACAGATTTGATCAATTTCGCATATCAGTTTTCCGCCCTTTATCATTCCCAAAGAAGCCTCTTGAGCCTTAAGAAGCTCTTCATACTGGCGAAGGTACTCAGAGGAAGGTGATCCAAAAGAAAAGTTGCGGGTTATGTCACTGCAATATCCTTGCAAAATAACGCCACAATCTACTAGTATATTGTCTCCCGGCTTGAGCTTTCGGTCTCCACCCTGGTGATGGGGTATGGCGCTATTTTCAGAGAAAGCCACGATCGAAGGAAAGCTCAGACCGTAGTTTCCCGATTCCATCAAGGCTTGCTCGAGTTTAAATGCGAGTGCTTTTTCACTTATGCCTTTTTGGATGAGCTGTGGAAAAGTCTTCTGTAAAACATTATCTACATGATGTTGAGCTTTCTGGATCAAAGCAATCTCATCTTTATCCTTTTTTATTCTCAGGGCTTGGACTAGGTCGGATGTAACCACAAAATCAATTTCAGGGGCTTTGGTTTTCCAAATATTGAGTTCTTTGAGGGTTAAAGCATCTTCGATATGAAGTTTTTTTGGGAATTGGGCTATA
>DATDAE010000115.1:0-3392 GCA_036525565.1 Candidatus Altimarinota bacterium | reverse complement strand
CAAATAAAGCAAACCCACCAAAGCCAAGGCTAGTATCAACAAAATATAATAACTCACCGCAATAGCATCAAACCCCAGTCGTGAAAAAACCCAAACCGTCCCCAAGCAAAATATAACGCCCAAAGGCTTGATGATGGCTTCGAAAAAATGCCTGACAACTTCCCGATAAGGAGACTCTATCGAGTAATAGGTCAAGTGATATCCAACTTCGAAAAAAGAATGAAACCCATGTTGAACCCCCCGAACCCAATTCATATTGAATTGTCCCGTAATCAGAGCGAAAACCATCAACCCAAAGCTTCCAAAGAAACTCATCATCGTTCCAATAACCCCCAAACGTTCTAAGAGTTTACTCGCTAAAACCAGCTGGACAACCAAGGCAATGATACCAAAAAGGAGGCTAAACCAACCAAGATAATGCACCAAGGATTCATGCACAAACATATTACTAGAAACCTCTTCAATTATATGGCCTACTTGCTGCACAGAATCTATAAAAATATTAGACTGAAGATTCCCCATTAACGGTTCCGCAACTTGCTGTGGCACATGTTCTTGCAACCAATGAGTAAAAACAAAATCAGAAGTAGTCCAAAGTGCCGACTGAAAGAGCACCATCACCAGCATCAAACTCAAGAATTTAGTTTTACCAATAAAACTTAAAGCATAAATCCAATGCGTTTTTTCCGATTGCTTAATTTTTTGAAGCTCAATCCGAGGTATATCCCGAATAATAGACTTAGAATGAACCACCAAAAAGCCTATAGCGAAAAGTGGCAAGATCCACAAAAACATCAAATCCACAAGCGACATCGACGAAATCAATAACAATAAGCAAAGCGATGCAATGATCGTCCCAATAGTGACCGCCGAATCCAAGATCGGCATCACATGACGCGCTTCATCAGGACTCAATAACGACTCATTTTTACGATAAATAGCGACATTCATAGGCGCATAGAAAAAGTTTTCACAATAAGTATCGCCGTCAAGAAGAGCGCCATTTGATCTTTAAAAAACAAACTAACCACAAGTCCCATACAAGCTGCCAAAACGGTACCAAAAAGAAATTTATCAAGATTCATCCTGAGAAACAACGAGGTCGAAAGCAAGCTCCCCAAAAGAAAAAGCCCCGCATCAATAAGGAAGAAATAGATAAGGTTTTCAACGCCGAAAGATCCTACAAAAAGCGCAATAAGAACCGTCCAAGAAAAGACAAAGCCTACTTGGTAAAAAAATCTCAAACTCCACATAAATTGCAACCGAGACTGTTGATGTCTCAGAATCCCTAATCGCTTATATAAATTCTTTTCCATTTATGTATTATTATAGCACAAAAACACAGATTTAACAAGCGTTGAGATTGTAAAATATTTACACATTTCTGAAGGCTTATGCTATAAATAGTAAGAAACCACAATACTTAATCATTTGTTCATGAGTTTTACGGTTAATAACTTCGAGGTAAAAACGTCAGAAAGCCAAGTAGGCTTTGCTTTTTCTGAAGATATAAAGGAAGGTCAAAAGCTGTATTTTTTGGGAAGTTTTTCTTCAGAATTAGAAAACCCTGGACAGATTGCTGAGACTATTTTTGGGGCTATTTTGGAACAATTACAAAATTCCCAACTCAAAAACGCTTATGATCAATTTGAAGAAGCCCTGAAAGCTGGAAATGAAATAGCTAAAGAGTATTTTTCAAATGAAAAACCCGACACCGTCATTGCTTTCTTTGATTTTCATCAATTATACCTATCACAATCCGGATCAGCCGAATCCTATCTCATCAGGGAACAATCTCTGAGCCAAATTTCTGAGGCCAGTGAAAAAGGTGATGATCTTTATCTCAACATCCTCAGCGGAGAAGTAACCATCAACGATACGATTGTTTTTTCGAGTGATCGTATTTTACGCTCGCTCACGACCAACCAGATTTTACAACTATTCATGCGCGACAATTTCACGCAAAGTTGCAGCCTCCTTAAAAACGAACTCCAAAATGCTACCGATGATACTTACATGACCGTTTGTTGTGTTGGTATTGGGAAAAAGGATGAAAGCGCCACAGCAGGATTTTTTTCTCGAATGAAACTGGGACACGAGAAAAAAGAACTCCCCGAAGCGTCATCCGAGGCTCACAATCCTTTAGAAAAAGAAATTTCAGAAGTTTCTAAAGCTTCCAATCAACTCCTCAAAGAGGACGTATTTCACGATCTCCCAAAACCTAGCAAAATTAAACGGGTCCAATTGGGGGAAACCTTTGGCAAGATCAAAACCAATCCCAACCTTCGCAAGGCCATTCCCATAGCCGGGGTTATTTTTGTCGCTTTTGTGGTTATTATAGGAATTCGAGCTTTGTTAAACTATGAATCCGTCGAAGAAAAAGAGCTTCGAGCTTCTATCGATATTGCTCGGGAAGCACTCGTACAAGCTGACACCTTTCTCCTTCAAGGCGAACGAAATTCGGCCCAAGAATACTTGGCAAAAGCTGAAGAAGCTGTGGGAAAAGTCGCTAAATCCAAATCTCAACTCTTCCGTTCTGATGTAGGTTTTATTTTGGCGGAAATTGACGAGAAAAAACTTCGCGTAGAAAATGCCAAAAAAGTAACGCCTAACCTTGTAACTGATTTGAGTGTCAAAAATGATAATCTTGAAAGCCAGTCACTTATGGATCTGAGAGGCAATCTCTTTGTGAATGATTCTAAAAACGTCTACAAAACCATCCGAAACATAGTAGAAAAAGGCGTTCCAATTTCTGAAAAAGAAACCATTATCGCCGCCGCTTCAAGACCGGATCAAAACACGCTTGTTTATCTCTCCAGCAGTCCTCGACTTATAGAATACAGAGAGGGCGTCA
Source organism: Candidatus Altimarinota bacterium (assembly GCA_036525565.1). Classification (GTDB taxonomy): domain Bacteria; phylum Patescibacteriota; class Gracilibacteria; order UBA4473; family UBA4473; genus DATDAE01. The sequence continues at coordinate 538 of DATDAE010000115.1, read as the reverse complement.
TAACACCTATGAATACCAGTGATGAAACCTGGAAACAAGGGATTGGGCTTCAGACCTATGGACGATATGTTTACGTCCTCGACCCAATAGAGAACCAAATCTGGAAGTATGAACGACGTAGTAGCAATTATTCCCCAGCAGCAGCTTACAACAACGGAGCTGATCTTTCGAGAGCCGTGAGCTTTGGCATTGATGGCTCGATCTATATCCTCACTGACGACGGAGAAATCAAAAAACTTTTCCGAGGGGCTCAAGTAGACTACGATTTCCGTGATCTCCCTTCTCTCGAACTCGGCGGTAAAAACCTCAAAATCTACACCAGCGCTAATCTCGAGTTTCTCTACGTACTCGATCCGGACAATCAACGACTCCTCGTCTTTGTGAAAGGTGACCGATATGCTACGTACAAAAAACAAGTCATGTATGGTCTTCCTGATGCGAGAGATTTTATCGTGGATGACTCGGGACAAAAAGTCCACCTCCTCACCAAAGATAAGATCTATACTTTTTCACTATAATTAAACGAAAGGTATCAAGG